>JAEYZJ010000014.1 GCA_023430705.1 Pseudomonadota bacterium
CACTGCGTGATGTTGCGCGGGTCCTCCATCATGTAGGTGAGGAGTTCACGGAACAGCGAATTATAGATCGCATCGATCTCGTCGTCGCGCGAGCAGACATCGACCGCCGCCTTGCTGTCGCGGGTGAGATAGGCATCGAGCGCGGACTGCAGCTGGCGCGCGACCAGCTCCTTCATGTGCTTGACGCCGTTGTAGAACTTGGGCGCCAGCGCGAGGCTTTCGATCTGCTGGGTGCGCTTGGCCAGCTGCTTGGCCATGTCGCCGGTGCGCTCGAGGTCGTTGGCGACCTGGATGGCGGTGACCACCATGCGCAGGTCCGCGGCCATGGGCTGGCGGCGCGCGATGATCGAGACGGCCGAGTCATTGATGCGCTGCTGCATCTCGTCGATCTTCTTGTCGAACTGGCGGACGTCCTGGGCCTGCTTGTGGTCGAGCCGCAGGAGCGCGCTGGCGCCATCGGTGATCGCCTGCTCCACCATGCCGCCCATCTCGGAGATGGCGGTGTTGAGGTTGGTCAGCTCGTCCTCGTAGGAGGTGACGATATGCTCGTTCAGCGTAGAGGCCATTGTTCGGCTCCTTGTCCCGATCAGCCGATACGGCCGGTGATGTAGTCCTGCGTCTGCTTGTTCCGGGGGTTGGTGAAGATGTCCTCGGTGCGGCCTTCCTCGATCAGCTTGCCGAGGTGGAAGAAGGCGGTCTTCTGGCTCACCCGGGCTGCCTGTTGCATGGAGTGGGTGACGATGACGATGGTGAAGTTCTCGCGCAACTCGTCGATCAGTTCCTCGATGACGGCGGTGGCGATGGGGTCGAGCGCGGAACACGGCTCGTCCATCAGCAGAACCTCGGGGCGGGTGGCGATGGCGCGGGCGATGCAGAGGCGCTGCTGCTGGCCGCCGGAGAGGCCGGTCCCGGGTTCGTTCAGGCGGTCCTTGACCTCGTTCCAGAGGCCGGCACGGCGCAGCGAGGAATGGACGATCTCGTCCATGTCGGCCTTGTTGCGGGCAATGCCGTGGATGCGCGGGCCGTAGGCGACGTTCTCGTAGATCGACTTGGGAAACGGATTGGGCTTCTGGAACACCATGCCGACGCGGGCGCGCAGTTCCACCACGTCGATGGCCGGATCGTAGATGTCCTGCTGGTCGAGGGTGATGCTGCCGGTGACGCGGCACCCGTCGATGGTGTCGTTCATGCGGTTGAGCGAGCGCAGGAAGGTCGACTTGCCGCAGCCCGAGGGGCCGATGAGGGAGGTGACGTTGAACTGCTCGATCTTGAGGTCGACATCGTAGAGGGCCTGCTTGTCGCCGTAGAAGACGCAGACCTTGTTGCCCTGCATCTTGGGCGGGGCGGCGGCGATGGGGGCGGAGGCAGTACCGGGAGCGAAGGCTTCAGTGGTCATGGGAGGGCGGTTCCTGAAGGAATTACCAGCGGCGCTCGAAGCGGCGGCGCAGCACGATGGCGAGGATGTTCATGAGGGCGAGGAAGCCGAGGAGCACGATGATGGCGCCCGAGGTGCGCTCGACAAAGGCGCGCTCCGCCTCGTTGGACCACATGTAGATCTGGACCGGCAGCGCCGTGGCCGGGTCGAGCGGGCTCGAGGGAGCATCGGCGACGAAGGCGACCATGCCGATGAGAAGGAGCGGCGCGGTTTCGCCGAGCGCCCGGGCAAGGCCGATGATGGTGCCGGTGAGGATGCCGGGCGTGGCGAGCGGCAGCACGTGGTCGAAGACCATCTGCATCTTGCTGGCGCCGATACCCAGGGCCGCCGAGCGGATCGAGGGCGGCACGGACCGCAGCGCGGCGCGCGTGGCGATGATGATGGTGGGGAGCGTCATCAGCGTGAGGACGAGCCCGCCGACAATCGGCGCGGAACGCGGCATGCCGAAGAAGTTGATGAAGACCGCGAGCCCGAGCAGGCCGAAGACGATGGAGGGCACGGCCGCGAGATTGTTGATGTTCACCTCAATGAAGTCGGTGAAGCGGTTCTTCCGCGCGAACTCCTCGAGGTAGATGGAGGCGGCGACGCCGACGGGAAGCGCGCAGAGCAGCACGATGCCCATCATGTAGAGCGAACCGACCAGCGCCACGCCAAGCCCGGAGGTCTCGGGACGCGAGGAGGCGCCGAGGCTGAGCAGGCCCCAGTTGAACGGCGTGGACACGGCGCCCTCGGAGCGCAGCTGGTCGAGCCAGGCGATCTGCCGGTCGGAGACCTTGCGCTTGCTCTCGGGCACCGCGAGATCGATCTGCCCCTTGTTGGCGCTGTCGATATCGGCGGCGGCGAGGAGGGTCACCGGACGGGTGGTGCCGATCACCGAGGGATCGGAGAGGACGATCTCGCGCAGGATGGCGCGGTTGCCGTCGGAGACGAACCTGGAGACCTCGCGCATGGCGGCCTTGTCGTCGAGCGAGACGCCGAGAGCGCGGGCCACGGCGTTGCGGGCAATCACCGGGTAGTTGGCGGACTGCAGCACGCGGGGGTCGGTTTCGCCCCTGCCGTCCTTGTCGATGATGTCGGCGGAGAACTCGACCGACACGGTGATCGCGGTCTGCACGAACGCGGTGTAGCCCTTGGAAACGATCGAAAAGAGCAGGACCGCGAGGAAGCCGAGGCCGATGACGATGGCGGCGACGCCATAGAAGCGGAAGCGGCGTTCGGCCGCGTGCCGGCGCTTCAGGCCGAAGTCGCGACGGACCGGGGCGGTCTCGGCGACGACACTGTGCGGCAGGGCGGCGTCGGTCATTCGTACTGCTCCCGATACTTGCGCACGATGTAGAGCGCATAGACGTTCATGGCGAGGGTGATGACGAAGAGCGTCAGGCCCAGCGCGAAGGCGACGAGCGTCTGCGGCGAGTTGAACTCGAGGTCGCCGGTCAGCTGGTTGACGATCTTGACCGTGATGGTGGTCATGGCCTCGAACGGATTGAAGTTGATGCGCGCGGCGACACCCGCGGCGAGCACCACGATCATGGTCTCGCCGATGGCGCGCGAGGCGGTGAGCAACAGGGCGCCGACGATGCCGGGCAGCGCGGCGGGCAGGATCACCTTGCGGATGGTCTCGGAGCGGGTGGCGCCAAGCGCCAGCGAGCCGTCGCGCATGGCGCGGGGAACGGCCGTGATCACGTCGTCGGAGAGGGAGGAGACAACGGGGATCAGCATCACGCCCATGACGATGCCGGCGGTGAATACGGACTGGGCCTGGATAAAGGCGAAACCGCCGGCGAGCGCCGCCGACAGGTCGCGGAAGAACGGCCCCAGCGTCACCACCGCGAAGATGCCGTAGACGATGGTGGGAATGCCGGCGAGCAGTTCGAGCAGCGGCTTGACGGTGGAGCGGACACGCGGCGAGGCGTATTCGCCCATGTAGACGGCGGCCATCAGGCCGATCGGCACGGCGAAGAGCATCGAGACGAGCGCGATGTAGAGCGTGCCCATGAGCAGCGGGATGAGGCCGAACTGGCCTTCCTGTCCGCCCGAGCCGGCCGCGGCGAAGCGCGGGTCCCACACGGTGCCGAAGAAGAAGTTGGCCGGGTTCACCTCGGAGAAGAAGTGAATGGTCTCGCCCAGCATGGAAAGGACGATGCCGACCGTGGTCAGGATGGCGACGGTCGAAGCCGCGAGCAGCGCCCAGAGGACGATGCGCTCGACCTCGTTGCGGGCACGCAGGCGCAGCCGGATGCGGGAATAGGCAAAGACGGCCCCGGCGATCGACAGCACCAGCACCAGGCCCTGGATCAGCAGGCGGTGGGCGGCAGCGTCCTCGTTCACGCTCGCGGCGAGCGGCACCATGTAGTCCTCGCCACGCTCGGCGATCGAGATACCGGCGGCGGCGGCATCGGCGCGCAACTCGGCATAGGTGGCGGGGACCTTCGCGCCGGTGAGGTCGAGCCGCGCGAGGGCCGCGGCGGCGTTGCGCACCATGCCGACCTGGAGCGTGGAATTGGCGGTCTCGCCGAGATGGGCGGCGACCTCGGTCCGGACCCGGCTCTCGAGCAGGCCGTTCGAGACGGCGCTGAGGGTCAGGAAGACGATGAGGGCAGGAAGCGTCGAGAGGAGGAAGGCGAACCACCCGTGGTAGAGCGGCAGGGAGTGCGGAACTTCCCGGATGCCGTCGACCTGGTCGCGCTGGAGCCGCGCGCGCTGGGCGGAGACGAAATATGCGAGGGCGCCAATGCCGAGGATTATTGCGACAAGCCAGCCAGCGGACATCGGTGCCTCATAGGTACTTTACACGAGCCGCCCGAAGGCGGAGCGGCGCGGGCCATAGCCCGCGCCAGAAGGATCACAGCGTGGCGCCGGCGTCGAACCGGGCACGAATTTCTTCCCGCTCCGCTTCGGGAGCCGCAACCAGCCCATACTCGGCGAGCGGCGAGTCGGGGCCGATCATGTCGTCCGAGATGAAGAAATCCACGTATTCCTGAAGGCCCGGGATGACCCCGATATGCGCTTTCTTGACGTAAAAGAAGAGCGGGCGCGACACCGGATAGGTGCCGTCGGAGATGGAGTCGGTGGTGGGCTCGACGCCGCCGACGGTCGCGACCTTCAGCTTGTCGGCGTTGTTCTCGTAGAACGACAGGCCGAAAACGCCGACGCCGGTCTTGTTGCTGTCGATGCGGGCCAGCGTCTCGGTGTAGTCGCCGTCGATGTCGACAGCCTTGCCGTCCTTGCGCACGGCAATGCAGGTCTTGACGAGGTCGGCCTCGGCAACTCCGGCCGCCGTGAGCGCGTCCTCGTCGCAACCGGCTTCGAGCACCTTGACCTCGAACACCTCGCGGGTGCCGTGCTTCTCGCCGGGAATGTAGGCGGCGATCTCCCAGTCCGGGAAGGCCGGGTTCACTTCGGACCACCGGGTGTAGGGATTGTCGACGAGCTTGCCATCGACGACGACCCTGGCGGCGAGCGCCTTGTAGACGTCGGCGGGCTCGATGGCGAAGTCCGGGCCACCGATGTCGGTGGCGAAGACGATGCCGTCGTAGCCGATCTTGACTTCCTCGACGTCGTCGACGCCGTTGGCCTTGCAGGTGGCCAGTTCCTCGGGCTTGATCGGGCGCGAGGAGTTGGCGATGTCGATCTTGTCCTCGCCGAGGCCTTCGCAGAACTGCTTGATGCCGGCGCCCGAGCCGCCGGACTCGACGACCGGGGTCCTGAAGTCCGGGAAGGCCTCGCCGAATGCTTCCGCAACGATCTTGGAGTAGGGCAGCACGGTGGAGGAGCCGGCGACCTGGACCTGGTCACGCGCGACGGCGGCGCCCAGGCCGGCAGCCAGCGTGACAACAGCGGCGCTCGCGAAAACTGCAATCTTCATTGTGTCTTTCCCTTTCGGAAGGATGGCCGTCAGGCCCTTCTGACGGGACCCCGGTCAACCGGCCGCCCTGTCTGCAAGGCGGAACCTACGGGCGTTGGCACAAGCTTTTATGACAGGCGAATTGCAGTTTTGTGACACATCAACCCATTGATGTGCCAACACTTTCTTGAATGCATCGGTCTGCCGGCCCGTGGATGGCGGTCACTTGCGCAGCAGGACATCCACGCGAGTCCCCTCGCCCGGCGCGCTGCGGATGCCGAGCAGGCCCTGGTGGCGGGTGACGATGTGCTTGACGATCGCGAGGCCGAGGCCGGTCCCCTTCTTGCGGCGGCTCGACTCGGCATCGACACGGTAGAAGCGCTCGGTCAGGCGGGGTACGTGCTCGGATGCGACCCCCGCGCCATGGTCGACGACCGAGATAAGTGCGTCGTAGCCGGCGCGCCCGGTGTCGGGGGTCAGGGTGATCTCGATGGTATCGCCATCGGCGCCGTACTTGATGGCGTTGTCGATGAGGTTCTCGAAGACCTCATAGAGCTCGTCCCGGTCGCCGCCGACGATGACGGGGGCCTCGGGCAGGTTGAGCTGCAGCCGGGTCTGCGTCTCCGCAGCCTGGGTCTGGAGGCCGTCGCTGACCTCGCGCAGCAGCGGGCCGAGATCGACCGGGGTCGTCGGGCGCAGGTGCTGGCGCAGCTCGATGCGGCTCAGCGACAGCAGGTCGTCGATCAGCTTGCTCATGCGGGCGGCCTGGGCGCGCATGAGGCCGAGGAAGCGCTCGCGCGCCTCCGGGTCGTTGGCGGCGGGGCCCAGCAGCGTGTCGATGAAGCCCGACAGCGAGGTGAGCGGCGTGCGCAGTTCGTGGCTGGCATTGGCGATGAAGTCGGTGCGCAGGGAATCGAGACGCTTGGCCTCGGTGAGGCTCTGCAGGGTGATGACGAGGATGCCGTCCTTGCCGCCGGAGCCGGGGATCAGGGGCGCTACGGTGGCCCTGTACCAGGTCTCGGTCGGCACGGTCTGGTGCAGCTCGATGGTCTGGGCGGAGCCAAGGCGCGCCGCCTCCATGGCCGAGATCAGCTGTGGGAAGCGCAGGGTGAAGGCGATGGGGCTGCCGGCGGCGACGCCCGGGAAATGCCGTGCCGCCTCGGCATTGCGGTGCAGGATGATGCCGCGCCCATCGAGCACGATGGTCGGATCGGGCAACGCGTCGGCGAAATGGCGCACGGCATCGGCGAAAGCCAGCTTCTCGGTGGCGGTGCGGGCGACGATGGCGGCGTCGGGATCGACGGTCTCGGGCATGATGGCAGCGAGCACCACGACACCGAAATAGGCGATCAGCCCGATCCAAACCGGCAGGACCTCAAACCCGGCGAGCGCCATGAAGAGCAGCGCCACCGCCAGCAGATAGAGCAGCCGCCCGTAAAGGCGGGCGCGCAGTGCCTCAAACCAGTTCGAACCGGACGCGCCGCGCCCCGCTGCATCAACCATCCGTCATTCCTCGACTCCTGCCGATTCCCCGACCTTGCCAGGCCGCGGTGTTCATAGCACGGTTGTGGCACGGTCATGACAGGCGGGAGGGGTGTGGATGTCAGACGTGCTCGAGAAGTTCGATCTCGACAATCCGGTGCTGCCCCGCTCGATCCGCAAGAAGGCGCTCGGCTCCGGCGGCTATCCTTACGACGAGAAGATGGACAGCGAGGAGTACGACGTCCAGATGCTGCAGGTGCAGCGGCAGCTGGCCCTGCTGCAACACGACCAGGGGAGGACCGGCAAGCGGGTCGTCATCGTGTTCGAGGGTCGGGACGCAGGGGGCAAGGGCGGCTCGATCGCGAGCTACCTCAAGAACCTCAACCCCCGCTACAATATGGGCGTAGCCCTGCCCAAGCCGTCCGACCGGGAGCGGACGCAGTGGTACTTCCAGCGCTATCTCGACTGGATGCCGGCGGCCGGCGAGCAGGTGCTGTTCGACCGCAGCTGGTACAACCGGGCCGGCGTGGAGCCGGTGATGGGCTTCTGCACCCAGGAAGAGACCGACAAGTTCCTCGAGGAAGTGCCGGCGTTCGAGAAGATGCTGGTGCGTGACGGCATCCACCTGTTCAAGTTCTGGCTCTCGATCGGGCGCGAGATGCAGATCAAGCGGTTCCATGACCGCCGCCACGATCCGCTCAAGGTGTGGAAGCTGTCGCCGATCGACCTCGAGGCGCTGAAGCGCTTCGATGACTACGGCCGGGCGCGAAACCGCATGCTGGAAGCCAGCCATTCGGAGCACGCGCCATGGCGGATCGTGCTCAACAACGACAAGAAGCGAGGACGGCTCGCCATCATCCGCTCGGTGCTGCATGCCCTCGACTACGAGGGCAAGGATGGCAGGCTGATCGGAGAGGTGGACGACAAGATCGTCCTGAAGCCGGGCGCTTTCCTGAAGACCCACAGCGAGTTGTAGCCGATGGATTGACCACTCGGTCAAAACCTCGTCAATTGCCAAGTAACGTTCGGCACCTGCGATCCGGTTTGCGAACGTCAGCGCAGGGGCGAGGCCTTCTGGCCAGCACGTCCCGCAGGGGTCGGTATGGTGGGGCACCAATACGACGCGAGTCGCGAGTCGAGCGTCGTGCCGCCAGTGCAGGTCTTCAACGCGACGGGGCGATCGCCCTTCGTGTTTGCCTGTGACCATGCGTCGAACCGCTTCCCCGCGCCCCATGGCGACCTGGGCCTGACGCCGCACCAGCGCCTGATGCACATTGCCTGGGATCCGGGTGCGCTGGCCGTGGCGCTGGAATTGAGCGACGCGCTCGATGCGCCCCTCGTCGCCTCCACGGTGAGCCGGCTGGTCATCGACTGCAACCGCCGGCACGATGCGCCCGACCTGATCCCGATCATTTCGGAGCGCACCGAGATCCCCGGCAACGCCGGCGTGGGCGACAACGAGCGAGCACGACGCATCGGGGCCTATCACGAACCATTCCACGCCGCGATCGAGGACGTGCTGGACCGGCGCAAGGCCGCGGGGACCGACACCATCCTCGTGACGATCCACTCGTTCACGCCGGTCTACAAGGACGTGCAGCGGCCGTGGCCGATCGGGCTGATCCACGCGCACGACGCCCGGTTCACCGCGGCGCTGCGCGATGCGCTGGTGGCCGCGGATGCCGGGCTCGAGGTCGGCTGGAACCAGCCCTACTCGGCGCTCAACGGCGTCACCTACACGCTCGAGCACCACGGCGAGGAACGCGGGCTCGAAGCCACCATGATCGAAATCCGCCATGACGAAATTCTCGAACCAGAGGGGGTTGCCCGCTGGGCTGCCCGACTGGCCCGGGGCCTCACCGCCGCGCTGGGGGCGCGGGGCGCGGCAACGGCAACGTCGCCTACCGACCAGAACACGTCAGTTCCAAGGAGGGTTTGATGGCTGACATTCCTAGTGCCACGGGCACGCAGGCGGGTGGGGTGAAATACGCCACCCGCGACAAGAGCTACTTCGAAAAGCGCGGACTGCAGCGCTATGCCGGCATCTGGTCGCTGTGGGCGCTGGGTGTCGGAGCGGTGATCTCGGGCCACTTCTCCGGCTGGAACCTCGGCTTCGCCACGGGCGGCTGGGGCGGGATGCTGGTGGCAGGCATCATCATCGCGATCATGTACCTGGGCCTCACCTTCTCGATCGCCGAGATGAGCCCGGCGCTGCCGCACACCGGCGCCGCGTACTCGTTCGCGCGCAGCTCGATGGGCCCATGGGGAGGCTTCATCACCGGGCTCTTCGAGAACGTCGAGTACGTGCTGACGCCCGCGGTGATCTGCACGTTCATCTCGGCCTATTTCGGCTCGATCACGGGACTGGACACCTCGCTCTATCCAGTGCTGTGGGTCGTGTTCTACGTCGTCTTCCTCGCCCTCAACATCTTCGGCGTGGCGCTGAGCTACAAGGTGACGCTTGCGGTGACGCTGATCTCGCTCGCCGGCCTCGCGTTCTTCTACATCAGCGCCTTCGGGCATATCGACTTCTCCCGCTGGGCGCTGAACATCGCGCCGGACGGTTCGGAACTGCCGCAGGGCGGGGGCGAACTGTTCCCGCTCGGCTTCGGAGGCGTGCTCGCCACCCTGCCCTTCGCGGTGTGGCTGTTCCTCGCCATCGAGCAGGTGCCGCTGGCGGCCGAGGAATCGGTCGATCCCAAGCGGGACATGCCCAAGGGGATCATGCTCGGCTTTGCCACGCTGGCGTTGTCGGCGTTCCTGATGGTGTTCCTCAACCCCTCGATCGCGGGGGTGGGATCGTACGCGCTGGGTTCGTCGCTGGAGCCGGCCCTCGACGGCGTCCGCGCCATGTTCCCGGATGTCGCGTGGGCCGCATCGGTGTTCGGCATCGTGGCGCTGATCGGGCTCGTCGCGTCGTTCCACACCATCCTCTATGCGCAGGGCCGGCAGGTCTATTCGCTGAGCCGGGCGGGCTACTTCCCCTCGGCACTGTCGGAGACGCACACGCGGTACAAGACACCGCACCTGGCCATGATCTCCGGCGCGGCGCTGGGCCTGGGCGTGATGCTGGTGATCTGGTACGCCAATGGCGGCGGCGGACCGGGCGAGACGCAGCTGGGCGACGACATCATCGCCTCGGTGCTGCTCAACATGGCCGTGTTCGGCGCGATGCTGAGCTACATCATGCAGGCGGTGAGCTTCATCCTCCTGCGGCGCAACCTGCCCGGCATCGAACGGCCGTTCCGCAGCCCGGTGGGCGTGCCCGGCGCGGCGCTGACCATCATCATCGCGGTGGTGACGCTGTCCTACCAGGTCCAGGACCCGAACTTCTTCCGCGGGGTCATCTGGGTGATCGTCTGGTGCGCGGTCGGCATCGTCTACTTCGCGCTGGTCGGCCGGCACAAGCTCATCCTCTCGCCCGAGGAAGAGTTCGCGCTCGAACACGCCAAGAAATAAGCTCCCGGGAGCCGCGGCCGCGCGGCTCCCATTCCCGGCAAACCATCAATGTACAGGGAGTTCCTCATGGCCGCCTATTCGCTCGACCAGCTGAAGGCCGATGTGAAGGCCGGAACCATCGACACCGTGCTGGTCGCCTTTCCCGACATGCAGGGTCGCCTGATCGGCAAGCGCTTCCAGGCCGAGTTCTTCCTCGACGGCGCGATCGAGGAGACGCATGGCTGCGACTACCTGCTGGCCAACGACATCGACATGGAGCCGGTGCCCGGATACGAGGCGGCCAACTGGGCCCGCGGGTACGGCGACTTCGTGATGAAGCCGGACGCGACGACGCTGATGAAGGCTGCATGGCTCGAGGGTACGGCGATCATCCTCGCGGACCTCGTCGACCACCATCATCACGAGCCGGTCCCGCATTCGCCGCGCGCCATCCTCAAGGGTCAGCTCAAGCGGCTCGAGAAACTGGGGCTGACGGCGAACTTCGCCTCCGAGCTCGAATTCTACCTCTTCGACGACGGCTTCCGGACGGCCTTCGAAAAGGGCTACCGCGACCTCGTCACGGCCGGGTACTACATTCAGGACTACCACATCTTCCAGACGACCAAGGAGGAGAGCGTGCTGCGCGACATGCGCCGGCAGCTCCAGGCCTCGGGCATTCCGGTGGAGAATTCGAAGGGCGAATGGGGGCCCGGCCAGGAAGAGCTGAACGTGCGCTATGCCGACGCGCTCACGATGGCCGACCGGCATGTGGTGATGAAGAACGCGATGAAGGAGATCGCGCACGCCCACGGGAGATCGATCACCTTCATGGCCAAGTGGGACTATGGACTGGCCGGCTCGTCCAGCCACATCCACATGTCGCTGGCTGACAGGAAGGGCAACACGTTCTTCGCGCCCAAGGCGGAGTTCGGCATGAGCGAGATCATGCGGCAATACGTGGCAGGACTGCTGAAGTATGCCCATGACGTGACCTATTTCCTCGCCCCCTACATCAACTCCTACAAGCGCTTCCAGGCCGGCACGTTCGCACCGACCAAGGCGATCTGGAGCCGCGACAACCGCACGGCGGGCTTCCGCCTCTGCGGCGAGGGCACGAAGGGCGTGCGCATCGAGTGCCGCATCGGTGGAGCGGACCTCAACCCGTACCTGGCGTTCGCGGCGCTGATCGCGGCGGGCCTCGCCGGCATCGAGGAGAAGCTGCCGCTCGAGGCGCCCTATTCCGGCGATGCCTATGTGGGCGAGGCGCTGCGCGAGGTTCCCAAGACGCTGCGCGACGCCATTGCGGCGCTCAAAGGGTCGGAAATGCTCAAGGCGGCGCTCGGGGAACAGGTGGTGAGCCACTACGTCCATACCGGCAACTGGGAGCAGTTCGAGTATGACCGGCGCGTCACCGATTGGGAGTTGAAGCGCGGGTTCGAGCGCAGCTAGAACAGCCGCGACAGCAGACAGGTGACACATGACCGACAAGGTCCAGATCGTCTCGCCGATCGACGGGCGGGTATACGCCGAGCGACCGGTGGCCTCTCAAGCGGAGATCGCCGCTGCGGTCGCGAGAACGCGACGGGCCCGCGAGGTGTGGGGCGAGATCACCGTCAGGGAACGGGTCACGTTCCTCGAGAGCTTCCTCGCAGCGCTGCTCGCCAAGAACGACGAGATCGTCCCCGAACTCGCCTGGCAGATGGGCCGGCCGGTGCGCTATGGCGGCGAGAAGCGAGGGGTCGAGGAGCGCTCGCGCTACATGATCGGCATCGCCGAAGACGCGCTGAAGCCTTCGATGCGGCCCGACAAGGAGGGGTTCGAGCGCTGGATCGCGCGTGAGCCGCTCGGCACGGTGATGGTGATCGCGCCGTGGAACTACCCGTACCTGACGGCGGTCAATTCGATCGTGCCGGCGCTGATGGCGGGCAATGCGGTGATCCTCAAGCATGCGTCGCAGACGCTGCTGGCGGGCGAGCGATTTGCCGAGGCGTTCAAGGCGGCAGGGTTGCCGGACGGGCTGTTCCAGAACCTCGTGCTGAACCACGCCGACACCGAAAAGCTGATCGGCTCGGGGGCAATCGACCACATAAACTTCACCGGTTCGGTGGAGGGCGGGCGGCGCATAGAGCGCGCGGCGGCCGGCACGTTCGCAACGCTCGGGCTCGAGCTCGGCGGCAAGGATCCGGCCTATGTGCGCGCCGATGCCAACATCTCGCATGCGGCGGAGAACCTCGTCGACGGCTCGTTCTTCAACTCCGGACAGAGCTGCTGCGGGGTGGAGCGCATCTATGTGCATGCCGACGTCTACGACCGGTTCGTCAGGGACTTCGTCGAGGTGGCCCGGAGCTGGACGCTGGGCAATCCGCTCGAAGCCGACACCGTCGTCGGGCCGATGGCCACGGGACGCTTCGCAGACCTCGTGCGCGGACAGACGCTCGAGGCCCTGCGCAAGGGGGCGAAGGCACATCTCAACTGGAAGCACAGCCGCGATGCGGACGGCTCGCCCTATCTGGCGCCGGAGGTGCTGACCGACGTGAACCACCAGATGGCAGTGATGCGCGAGGAGAGCTTCGGCCCCGTGGTCGGCATCATGAAGGTGCGCGACGACAGCGAGGCGATCGAACTCATGAACGACAGTCCCTATGGGCTGACGGCCTCGATCTGGACCGAGGATCTGCGGGCAGCAGCAAGGATCGGCTCGAAGGTGGAGACGGGAACCGTGTTCGCCAACCGCTGCGACTATCTCGACCCCGCACTCGTCTGGACCGGGGTCAAGGACACCGGCAAGGGCGGCGCGCTGAGCGAGATCGGCTATGCCAACCTGACGCAGCCCAAGAGCTATCACCTGCGGCGGGTCTAGGAGATCCCCCGCCTCGGTGGGGATGACATCAGTGTGGCGACGGCCCCGGTGGCCAGGAGAAGAGACAAATGACCAAGGCCAACTGGAATTATCCCACCACGATCAAGTTCGGGCCGGGGCGGATCGCGGAGCTGCCGGAAGCGCTGAAGACGGCGGGCATCACCCGGCCGCTGCTGGTGACGGACGCCGGTCTGGTGAACCTGCCGGTGACGCAGAACACGCTCAAGCTGCTGCGCGAGGCGGGCTACGAGGTCGGGGTGTTCGCCGACGTGAAGCCGAACCCCGTGGCGGCGAACGTCAGTGCCGGCATCGACGCCTTGCGCCGGGGCGGGCATGACGGGGTGATCGCCTTCGGCGGCGGCTCGGGGCTCGACACTGGCAAGGTGATCGCCTTCATGGCCGGACAGACCCGGCCGATGTGGGACTTCGAGGACATCGGGGACTGGTGGACGCGCGCCGATCCCAAGGGAATCCTGCCCATCGTGGCGGTGCCGACGACCGCCGGCACCGGCTCGGAAGTGGGACGCGCGGGAGTCATCACCGACGAGACGACGCACACCAAGAAGGTGATCTTCCATCCGCTGATGATGCCCAAGGTGGTGATTGCGGACCCCGAACTCACGGTCGGCATGCCCCGGTTCATCACCGTGGGGACCGGATTCGACGCGCTGGCGCATTGCCTCGAGGCCTATTGCGCCAATGGCTACCATCCGCTGGCAGACGGCATCGCGGTGGAAGGCGTGCGGCTGGCGCTCGAGAACCTGCCCAAGGTCGTGGCCAACCCGAACGACATCGAGGCGCGCGGGCACATGATGAGCGCGGCGGCGATGGGAGCGACGGCGTTCCAGAAGGGCCTCGGCGCCATTCATTCGCTCAGCCATCCGGTGGGCGCGCTCCACGACACGCACCACGGCATGACGAACGCGGTGTTCATGCCTTACGTGCTGACGGCGAACCGCGATGCGATCGAGGCCAGGATCGCTCGCCTCGCGGCCTATTGCGGGCTGAGCCCGAACTTCGAAGCGTTCCTCCACACGATCAACGGCCTGCGCGCCAAGCTCAATGTCCCCAACACGTTGCGGGACTTCGGTATCGGCGGTGAAAATCGCGAGCTGATCGGAGACATGGCCATCGTCGACCCGACTGCCGGCGGCAACCCGCTGGAGCTGACGAGGGACCGGGCCCTCGAGATCTTCGACCGCGCGATGGACGGGCGACTGTAGCGACCGGCGGCTAGGGCAACGACGCCAGCGTCGCCCTCGCGCCGTTCGCCAGCAATGACTTCAGGTGCGCGGTGACGGGTCCGGTGAAGGCCGGATCGCTCGGCAAATCAGTGCCGAACACCTCCGGCAGCGCGAGGAGACCGGTCGCGAGGCGAGTCGCGTCGCTGCCTGCGGCATCGGCGATCTGGCGCAGGCGCGCGGCGTGCGGGTCCTTTACGTCGATGGGCTGGCCCTGCTCGTCGATGCCGGTGACGTAACGCATCCAGGCGGCGACGCCGAGGGCAAGGCGCTCGATCGGCTGGCCGTGTGCGAGGCGGTCGCGGATGGTGCCCAAAAGGCGCTGCGGCAGTTTCTGCGTGCCGTCCATGGCGATCTGCCAGGTGCGGTGGTTCAGGGCGGGATTGGCGAAGCGGGCGAGCAGCTGGTCGCGGTACGCTTCGAGCGCCTGCCGCGGCATGGGCAGCGTCGGCATTACCTCACTGGTCATGAGACCGTGGACCATCCGGTGCATCGCGGGGTCGGCGACGGCCTGGCTGACATACTGATAGCCCGCGAGATAGCCGAGGTAGGCCATGGTCGAGTGGGAGCCGTTGAGCATCCGGAGCTTGATCAGCTCGAAGGGCTCGACGTCCTCGACGAGCTCCGCGCCCACCCGCTCAAACGGAGGCCGGCCGGAGGGGAAGTCGTCCTCGATCACCCACTGCGTGAAGGGCTCGGTGACCACCGGCCAGGCATCCTCGAGGCCAATGATGGCGCTGACCGCTGCGCGGTCGGCATCGGTGGTGGCCGGGACGATCCGGTCGACCATGGTCGAGGGGAACCGCACGGTCTGCACGTAGTCGACGAGCGCGCTGCCGGCCCCTGCCCTCAGTTCGGCGAAGCGGCGCACGATGCGGGCAGCGGTCCTGCCGTTGCTCGGGAGGTTGTCGCAGCTCATCACGGTGAAGGGGGCGAGCCCTCCGCCATGCCGCAGCTCCAGTGCCTTGACGATGATCCCCGGGGCGCTGACCGGGGCGTCGGGATGGGCGAGGTCGTGGACGATGTCGGGGTGTCGTTCATCGAGTTCGCCGCTGGCGGGATCGTGGCAGTACCCCTTCTCGGTGACCGTAAGCGACACGATCCGGATCGCCGGATCGGCCATGGCCTGAAGCAGCTGGCCGCGCTGCGTGCTGGCATCGAGCACGTCGAGGATGGCGCCGATGACGCGGCAGCTGGTGCCCGAGGCGTCACGAACTGCGAGGGTATAGAGGAAATCCTGCGGCGCCAGCGCATCGCGCATATCCGGGCGGCGGAGGGACGCTCCGATGATGCCCCAGGTCGGATTCTCAGCGAGCAGTTCATCGACATAGGCGGCCATATGGGCGCGATGGAAGGCGCCGATGCCCAGGTGGACGATGCCCGGCGTCACCGCCGTGCGATCGTACGTGCCGACCTGCACGTCAGGAGTTGCGAGCGGCAGGGCGGCGAGGGACAGGCGGGGCATGTGCATGGACTTCCACTGGACGAATGGACCATAACCAAGCCGCCGACGCACTGCCATACCAGCTTGTTGCGCAAGGGCAATATCCCCGGCATAAGCACCGGGTAGTTGAGGGGAAGGCGGCATGACCAGGCGGTTCGTGAGCATCGGCGAAGCCATGATCGAGATGAGTGGCGGCGAGGGCGGGCTGTACCGACTCGGCTACGCCGGGGACACTCTGAACACTGCGTGGTACGCCAAGGCGCTGCTGCCCGACGAGTGGCAGGTCGACTATGTCACGGCACTGGGCGACGACATGTATTCGGGCCAGATGCGCGAGTTCATGGCGAAGGCGGGGATCGGCACGGACCGCATCCAGACCATCCCGAACCGGCGGCCCGGGCTCTACATGATCCATCAGGAAAAGGGCGACCGGCACTTCACCTACTGGCGCGGGCAATCGGCGGCCAAGCAACTGGCCGACGACGTGGAGGCGCTGGAGGCGGCGGTGGTGGGCGCCGATACGGTCTACTTCTCCGGCATCTCGATGGCGATCCTCGCGCCGCGGGCGCGCGGCAAGCTGATGCGCACAATCGTGAAGGCCCGCGACGCCGGCGCGACGGTGGTGTTCGACACCAACCTGCGCCCGGCGCTGTGGACGAGCCCGCGCGTCATGGCATCGACACTGACCGCGGCCGCTTCGATCGCGGACATCGTGCTGCCGACCCACACGGACGAGGCGCCGCTGTTCGGTGATGCATCACCCGAGGCGACGGCCGAGCGCTACCTCAGCCTCGGCGCGCGCGAAGTGGTGGCCAAGGACGGGGCCAAGCCCGCGTTCGTCGCGACCGCAACCGGCGTGCGCCAGTACGTGCCGGCGCCAAAGGCGGACAAGGTCGTGGATGCAACCGGAGCGGGCGACTCGTTCAACGGCGGATATCTCAGCGGGCGCGCGCGCGGACTCTCGCCCGTAGAGGCGGCAGAGCGGGCGCATCGGGTCGCCGGCGTCGTGATCGGGCACAAGGGTGCGCTCGTGGACATGGAACTGGTCCGGGGCGTCTAGGGCCGGACGCCGCACCCGGAAAGCAGAGCGGGCCCCGTGGGGCCCGATCGTTATCGCAACCGACGGCGCGAGATCAGAAGTGGAAGGCGAGGCCGACGGTGGTGCGGGCGTAGTAGAACAGGTCTTCGCCCTCGAAGCCGCCGTAACCGGTGACGGTGCCGCGCAGGGTGACGCTGTCGGCCACCGCGAACTCGACGCCGGCGCCAAGCTGGTAGGCGGACTCTTCCCACTCACCGCCGAAGTCCCAGCCGTAACCCACGCCGCCGATGGCAAAGAGCAGCACGTCAGGCGAGACGAGGACGCCGGCGCGACCGAGGATGAAAGCCTCGATATAAGGCGACTCGCCATCGGTGCGCACATCGACGGTGCCGCCGATACCGAGCAGGATATTTTCGGACACGAGGAAGTCGTAGCCGGCAAAGACGCCGCCGCCGATATAGCTCGGGCCGTCCGAGAGCGCGAACTCACCGCTGACCGAAGCGCCGAGATGGGCGCCTTCCCAGTCGAAGCCGTTGTCGACAACCGGAACGGCATCGGACGGCAGGGTGAGATCGGCCGCAACGGCCGAGCCCGCCATAAGGGCGACGCTGGCTGCAATGGTCAGAAAAGAACGAATAATCATAAGATTAGCCCCAAAAGTACGCAATCCACGTACCAGACGGCCGCGGGCGAGAGAATAGCGACAGTCCACCGATCACGTGGGGACGGGGCTTATAGCGCAGCACCGATGCAGATTTGCATCACCAGGCATCGCATGGATGCGGTGGGCCAATGGTCCGGTCGTCCTCCATCACCACCTGCCTTCGTCGCTGGCACAGTATTCGAGTTCTTCAGGGGTCGAGGGGCGACCGAGCGCCTCGTTGCGGCGCGGATACCGGCCGAAGCGGCGCAGCACGTCGCGATGGGCGGTCTCGAAATCCAGAAGCTCCTCGTCGCCGAGCGAGGTGTAGAGGCGCATCGCCTCCTCGTGCACGACGATCGATTCGGAATGCATGTAGGGCAGGTAAAGGAACATGCGTTCGGGCTTGGGCTCGAGCACCTGGTCGTGCCCGGCGGCCACCGCTTCCTGTGCGAGCGCGAGGGCCATCGGGTCCTGCGCGAAGGCGCGGGCGGTGCCGCGATGGATCTGGCGCGAGAACTGGTCGAGCACGAGGACCTCGGCGAGCCGTCCGAGCGGGGTGCGACGCCAGGTCCAGGCCTCGCCGCGGGCGACGGCGGCATGCGTGTCGGCGAACCTGGCGGTCAGTTCGGCATCGAACTCGGGACCGCCGCCGAACCAGTGGCTGCGGTCATGATCGACGAACCAGAAGGTGAGGATGTCATCGGCTGAATGCATGGGCGCTCCGACGGACCGTTTGGCGCGCGGCTGACGGACGAGGCAGCCACGCCTTCACCCTTCCTTTCCCATGGTGCGGGCAGAATGTCACCCGGTGGCGGCTTCGAATATCGAACCCGCCCGACAGGAGTCCATGCATGCGGCTGGTGAAGCTCGATACGCCCGAAGGCACCCTCTACATCAACCCCGAGCACGTGGTGGCGATCGTGAAGGGTTTGCGCGACACCAAGATCGACACGGTGTCGGGCGTGCATGTGGTGAAGGACCCGCCCGAAGTGGTGGCCCGGCTCCTCGGCATGGAAGAGATCGAGCTCGACGTGACGCCCGCGCGCGTCATCAGCCGCGGCTAGCACACTCCCGGCGCCGGCCGGCAGACGCCACCCTCTCCCGGGAAGGGAGAAGGTGGCGAGGCGGTGGTCCTATACCGTGACGATGGCCTTGATCAGCCCGGAACGATCGTGGGCCCAGGCCGGCAGGGCATTGGGCACCTCGTCGAGGCTGGTCTCATGCGTCGCGAGCCGATCGGTGGGAATGGCGCCGGCGCGCATCGACGCCATGACGTGCTCGAAATCCTGCCGGGTCGCGTTGCGCGAGCCGCGGATGGTGAGTTCGCGGCGGTGCACCTCGCTGTCGGGGAAGACCAGGTCGCCCTTGATGACGCCGACCAGCGTATAGGCGCCGCCGTTGCGCGTGTGAAAGAGCGAGGCGTTCATGGCGCGGATGGAGCCGGTGGAATCGAACACGGCGTCGAAGCCGGAGCGCCGCCGGGCGACGAACTCCGCCTCGTCGAACTCTTCGGGCGAATAGGTGGCGAAACCGAGTTCGCGCGTCGCCGCGATCTTGTCGGGCGCGGCGTCCACCACGGTGACTTCGGCGCCGGCGATCCTGGCGAAGCAGGCGACCCCGAGGCCGATGGGACCGGAGCCGACGACGAGGGCGCGAGAGCCGGGCTTGAGTTCAGTGGTCCGGCGGACGGCATGGGCGCCGATCGCGAGGAACTCGACCATGGCGGCGTCGCGCAGGCCGAGTTCCCCGGCCGGATAGAGGTTGCCGGCGGGCATGACGATTTCCTCGGCCATGCCGCCGGGGGCATGCACACCGATCACCTTCAGCGTCTCGCAGCAGTTGAACTTGCCCTCGAGGCAGGCCGGGCATTCGCCGCAATGGAGATAGGGGTTGATGACCACCGCCTCGCCGGGAGCGAAGTCGGCGCCGTTCGGATCGACGACGGCGCCGCTCAGCTCATGGCCGATGACGCGCGGATATTCGAAGTAGGGAAAGTTGCCTTCGAAAATGTGGTAGTCGGTGCCGCAGATGCCGATGTGGCGGATGGCAACGCGCACCCAGCCCGGCTTCAGGTCCGGGCGCGGAATTTCGATGAGCGCCAGCTGTTTCGGCGCCACGCAGGATATGGCTCGCATTGGGGTCTCCTCTCCCCACCATAGCAGGCGCGTGACTAACATGTCAGTCCCTACGATAGTCCGGCACCGCCGGTGCGAGCGGGGACAGAAAGCGGACTGCGTGCTAGGAGCGTGCGCATTGTTACGGGGACCACGACAGTGAATTTTGCAAGCGACAACTGGGCCGGCGCGACACCCGAGGTGATGGCGGCGCTGGCGCGGGCCAATGATGGCGCGGCTCCCGCCTATGGCAACGACGCGCTGACGGCGCGGGTGACGGAAATGTTTTCCGAGACGTTCGAGAGGGAAGTCGAGGTCTGGTTCACCGCGACCGGCACGGCGACCAACTCGCTGGGTCTGGCATCGCTGAGCCGGCCTGGCGGGCTGATCTTCTGCTCGAGCGAGGCACACATCCACGCCGACGAGTGGGGCGCGACCGAGTTCCAGAGCGGCGGGATGAAGCTCGTCACCGTGCCACAGGTGGCGGGCCGGATGGCGCCCGAGGACCTTGCCGCGATCATGTCCCGCTATCCCGAGGGCAACCGATACGGCCTGCCGGTGGCGCTGAGCCTTACCAACGCCACCGAACTGGGCACGGTCTATGCGCCGGAGCAGGTGCGGACGCTGGCGGCAATGGCACGCGAGCGCGGGCTTGCCGTACACCTCGACGGCGCCCGCTTCGGCAATGCAGTGGCGGCCACGGGAGCCCGGCCGGCGGAACTCACCTGGAAGGCCGGCGTCGACTTCATGAGTTTCGGTGGCACCAAGAACGGCTGCTGGGCGGCGGAAGCGATCGTGGTGTTCTCGCCGGGCAAGCTCAGGGACCTCGGGGCGCGCCGGCAGCGGGCCGGGCATGTCTTCTCGAAGTCGCGGTTCGTCGCGGCGCAGTTCGAGGCCTATCTGACCGACGGCAACTGGATCCGCTGGGCCGGGGCCGCGAATGCGCGGGCCGAACAGCTGCGCGCCGGGCTGCGCTGCAGGGGAGCGGCCCGGCTCGGCTGGGAGAGCGAGGCAAACGAAGTGTTCGCCGTGCTGCCAAAGGCGGCGATCGCGCGGGTGCGCGACGCCGGCGGCACGCTCTACGAGTGGCCGCTCGAGTCGATGACCGGGGGTCGGCCGGCGGCGGACGAGTATCTGGTGCGCCTGGTGACGAGCTGGGCGACGACCGAAGACGAGGTCAAGCGCTTCCTGGAGCTGGTCGCCTAGGGTGCGATCAACACGGAGACAT
>JAEYZJ010000052.1 GCA_023430705.1 Pseudomonadota bacterium
GCTGCGCCTCATCGACCACGACCAGCATCGGATACCAGTAGTCGCGATCGGCATCGAAGAGGCCGCCGAGGAACGCAGCGGCGCAGCGCATCTGCTGCTCGACATCGAGGCCTTCGAGGCTCAGCACGACCGAGACACGGTGCTGGCGGACACGCGCGGCAATCGTGGTGAGTTCGCTCTCGGACCGGGATGCATCGACGACGAGGTGCCCGTACTTGTCCGCCAGGGTGACGAAGTCGCCCTCGGGATCAACGATGCACTGCTGCACCCAGGGCGCGCTCTGTTCGAGCAGCCGCCGCAGGAGGTGAGATTTGCCGGAGCCGGAGTTGCCCTGCACGAGCAGGCGTGTCGCGAGCAATTCCTCGAGATCGAGCTTTGCCTCGGCGCCACCCTGCGCCACACCCATGTCGATCGCCACTTGCATGCGATCTGGTTAGCTGATTCTCGCAGGTGCTGCGGTTACATCTACAGCTGAAGCGAACTCAGGCCAGCGTTGACTTTAGCGCCTTGTCGCCATCGATGCCGAGCGTCGTCAGTGTCGTGGCCACGATGCCGGCGCGATCGAGCCCGGCCGCGGCGTACATGTCGTTGACGCCGGCCTGCTCGACGAAGGTGTCGGGCAGCATGAGCGGGCGGAACTTCAGCTTGCCGTCGAGCAGGCCGTTCGTTGCGAGGAAGCTCGCGACGTGGCTGCCGAAGCCGCCGAGGCCGCCTTCCTCGATGGTGATCAGCAGCTCGTGCTCGCGGGCGAGGCGACGAAGCAGCTTCTCGTCGAGCGGCTTCAGGAAGCGCATGTCGGCGATGGTGGGGCTGAGACCGTAGCCCATCAGCTTCTCACCGGCGGCGATCACTTCGCCCAGACGGGTGCCGAAGTTGACCAGTGCGACGGACTTGCCCTCGCGCAGCAGGCGGCCCTTGCCGATCTCGAGCACGCTGCCGCGCTCGGGCATGTCGACGCCGAGGCCGTCGCCGCGCGGGTAGCGGAAGGCGATGGGGCCCTCGTCATAGGCGGCGGCGGTCGCCACCATGTGCTTGAGGTCGGCCTCGTCGCCGGCGGCCATGATCACCATGCCGGGGATGGCGCCGAGATAGGCGTTGTCGTAATTGCCGGCATGGGTCGGACCATCGGCGCCGACATAGCCGGCGCGATCTATGGCGAAGCGCACGGGCAGTCCCTGGACGGCCACGTCGTGGATCACCTGGTCGTAGGCGCGCTGCAGGAAGGTCGAATAGATGGCCACGAACGGCTTCAGGCCCTCGGTCGCCATGCCCGCCGCGAAGGTCACGGCGTGCTGCTCGGCGATGCCGACGTCGAAGATGCGGGTGGGGAAGAGTTCGGCGAACTTGTCGAGGCCGGTGCCGTTGGGCATGGCGGCGGTGACGGCGACGACGCGGTCGTCGGCCTGCGCTTCGGCAATCAGCGCCTGGGCGAAGACGGAGGTGTAGCTCGGCGCGTTCGACTGGGGCTTCGCCTGGGCGCCGGTGATGACGTTGAACTTGTTGACGCCGTGGTACTTGTCGGCGGAGTTCTCGGCGGGGGCGTAGCCCTTGCCCTTCCTGGTGACGACGTGGACGAGCACCGGGCCGCCCTCGTGGTGCTTCACGTTGTTGAGCACGTCCATGAGGTCGTTGAGATTGTGGCCGTCGATCGGGCCGACGTAGAAGAAGCCCAGCTCCTCGAACAGCGTGCCGCCGGTGAAGAACGAACGGGCGAACTCCTCGGTCTTGCGCGCCGTCTCGTGGATGACGCGCGGCATCTTGCCGGTGATCGACTTGGCCGTGTCGCGGAAGCCGCGATAGACCGGGCCCGACACGAGCTTGGCGAGGTAGGAACGCATGGCGCCGGTCGGCGGTGCGATCGACATGTCGTTGTCGTTGAGGATCACGACGAGCCGGGCGTCCATCGCGCCGGCATTGTTCATCGCCTCGTAGGCCATGCCGGCCGACATCGCGCCGTCGCCGATGACGGCGATGACGTTGCGCTTCTCGCCCTTCAGGTCCGAGGCCACCGCCATGCCGAGGCCGGCCGAGATCGAGGTGGACGAGTGACCGGCCCCGAAGGGGTCGTACTCGCTTTCGGCGCGGCGGGTGAAGCCCGAGAGGCCATCCTTCTGGCGCAGCGTGCGGATGCGCGCGCGGCGGCCGGTCAGCACCTTGTGCGGATAGGCCTGGTGGCCGACATCCCAGATCAGGCGGTCGTTGGGCGTGTCGAACGTGGCGTGGATGGCGACGGTGAGTTCGACGACGCCGAGGCCGGCGCCCAGATGCCCTCCGGTGACCGAAACGGCGTCGATGACTTCCGAGCGCAGTTCGTCGGCCACCTGGCGCAGCTCTTCGCGCGACAGGGACTTGAGGTCCGCGGGGGTGGTGATGGTGTCGAGCAGCGGTGTCAGCGGCTTGTCCAAGTATACCGATCCTTAGCCGGTGACGGGCCGGTTGTCTGCCCCATGACTTAGAGGCTCAGGCTCGGCAATGCAACGACCTGGCGCGGGGTTCCCGGGAGCGCCCGTCAGCGCTCCGCGACCAGCTGGAGACCGCTGGTCACGAAGCGGTCGTAGGCCGGGATTACGGCATTGTCGGGAAGGAAGGCAACGCGGCCGGTGAACTGGCCGAGTTCGGTGCCCTTGTCGAGGTAGCCCTCGGCCTCGGTCATCTCGGCCCAGAAGGCGGTCTGCATCGGCGCGGGGTGGACCAGGGTGTCGTTGACGTGATCGAGTTCGGGCGCCACCAGTTGCGCATCGCGCAGGCCGATCGACCGGTTCGGCTGGCGCGAGCTCGCCAGTTCGGCGAGCGCCTGCTGGATCGGGGCGGGGGGCGACGAGCCGGTAAGGGCGTTGAAGGTCATGTCGAACATGCCCTTGAGGCCGGACGCGTTGCCCAGCGAGGCCGTCTGGATCGTGCCGCCCGCCAGCGGATGCTCACGCGTCGGCAGCAGCGGCGCGACCTCGGCGGTCTCGCGCTCGATGATGATCTCGAGTGCGCGCTGCGCCTCGGGGTTGTTGCTGGTGGGCACGTAGGCCGTCACCATCTCATCCTCGCGCGGCGTCATCAACACCCGCGGCCTGGGCATGTCGAGCGCCTCGAGCGCGGCGACGGCGGTCTCGCCCGCGGCCGGAGTGCTCCTCGTCGCGACCTGGATGCGCTCGGACTTGCTGAGCGGAACCGGTGCGCCAACGGCTGCGAAAGCGGTGGCGTCGGCAGCACCAACCCCGGCAGAGCCGCGGTTGGCGGGGAGGGGCGCGGCGACCTCGAAGGTGGGAACCACGCGCTGGGTCGGCTGCTCGGCTGAGGCGAGCATGACGGTTGCGGCGCCTGCCAGGGTGCGTGGACGAACGGCGGGGATCGGTGCCGCCTCGATGGCGTTGTCGGCCAGCATGACCTGCGGGGCGGGCTGGTAGATGGCGCCGCCGTTGCAGGGGACCGTGCGGCACTTGCTCCACTCGCGCTGCGCATAGGCGCGGCCGGCGTTCGAGAGCGGCTTGCCGTCGACCGGCAGGTGCAGCGTCTTGCCGTCCGGGAAGACCTTTTCGAGCTGGGCCCGGGTCATGCGCGGCCAGGCGCGCACGTTGCCGGTGTCCATGTGGACGAAGGGGCTGCCTGAGGTGGGATAGTAGCCGACGCCGCCAACCTGGTGCTTCATGGCGGTGGCGCGGAGCTTGGCGAGGTTCACGCCGGGGATGAACACGTCCATCGCCTTGCCCAGTGTGTGCTGGCTGTTCTCGGCGACGCCCGAGGACTTCGAGCGCAGCATCTTGTTGGTCTTGGGCGAGCGATAGGACGAGACGATGTTGTAGGGCTGGGTGGCGCCGACTTCCTGGTACACCACCCAGAGCAGGTCGAAGAGGGCCGGATCCATCTTGGTCGGCTCTTTGGTGCGCCAGTCGGCGAGGAAGACGTTCATCTGCCGCAGCACGGACTGGTCGTACTTGCCGTTGCGCTTGTAGGTGAAGCGGCCGGTCTCGCCGGTGTGGGCGTGGTGCAGCCAGAGGGTGCGGTCGGATTCGGAACGGGAGCTGCCGAAGGCGGCGCTCACCGGAGCGGTGGTGGGCGGCAGGAGCACTGCCATAGCCATGATCGCGGCAAACGACAGCCGCGCCAGCGCCCGCAATTTCTGCGCTACTTTATCCAACACGCCCCAAACGACCCAGTTGCAACCCAGACAGTAGTCCGACCGTAGCGCCTGTTGGATGAGAAGTTGTTAACGCTAACGGTCCGTAGCTCTCCAAGGAGGCTACAGGTGTATTCCTAGAAAAGAAATCCGGCTGAACCAAGGCCGAATTCCTAAGCAGCCGTAAACGCTTGCAGGCAGCCCGGCCGAACACGAACAACGAGGGCCGGCATCACGCGGATACCGGCCCCGATCTTCTAGACCCCTAGGGGATGCATTGCTACTCGGCGAGGAGCTGTTTCAACCGCTCGTTCATGCCGTACACGTCGCCATAGGAACGGATGGTGCCGTCCTCGTCGACGCGCAGGGTGAAGTAGGAGATGTGCACCGGGATCCTATTCGTGAGGTTGAACCAGCGTTCCTTGTCGCCAAAGGCGGCCTTGAGCGTGTCGGCCGACATGTCCGGCTCCAGCGAGAGCAGGGCGTCGGCGAAGTCGAAGGGGTTCTCGACGCGGACGCAGCCGTGGCTGTAGGCCCGGAACGAGCGCGCGAAGAGCGACTTGGACGGCGTGTCGTGCAGGTAGACGTCGTGCTGGTTGGGGAACAGGAACTTCACCTGGCCAAGGGCATTGCCCGGGCCGGGCTTCTGGCGGATGTGGAACTGCTGGATGTTGGTCTGCGTCCAGTCGATGGCCGAGGCGTTCACCACCTTGCCGCCGTAGAGCATCTCCATGTTCTGACCGTTGAGATAGCCGGGGTTGGCCAAAAGGTGCGGCTTGATCTCGTTGACTGCGATCGAGGCCGGCACGTTCCAGTATGGGTTCACCACGATGTGGCGGATCTGGTCGTTGAACAGCGGCGTCTGGTGCTTGGGCGTGCCGACCACGACGCGCGTGGTGTAGTGCACCTGGTCCTTGTTCATCACCCAGAGCCGGAACTCGGGGATGTTCACCGTCACCTGGAAGTCGCCGTAGTCGTTGGGCTCCCAGCGCCAGCGCTCCATGTTGGCGATGATGTCTTCCTTGGTCGTCGCCGAGCCGCCGTTGAGGGCCGCGATGGTGGCCGGGCCGATGGCGCCGTCCGGGTTGAGCCCGAGGCTCTCCTGGAACTGCTTCACCGCCTCGACCAGCGGCGCGTCATAGGTGAGGTCGACCCGGGCCTCGGCGCCGGCGGTTTCCGGAATATCGGGCTCGGGCACATCAAGGCGCTGACGCAGCGGCGTGACGCGCTCGTCGGTCATGCCCGGCTTGAGGAGCTTCCCTTCCGGGATGGTGATGGCGGCGTCGATGACGCTGCCGTCGTAGAAGCGGGAGAGCGCCGCCTTGAGGCCGAGGAATTCCCTGTGCGTGGGCGAAAGGTCGAGCAGTACCTTTGCGGGATCAGGACTTGCGGCCAGCTTGACCAGCAGTTCGGCCTCGTTGATCCGCTTGGGCGTGATGGTCCAGGTCTTGTTCACCTGCAGGGGATCGATGCGGCCGCCGAAGGCGTCCTGCGCATAGCGCATGGCGGCGGCCGAGAAGGCGGTCTCGAGCGCGGCAAGGCGCGCGGGGTCGGTGCCGGCGGCGGCGACGTCGAGGTCCTCGGTCAGGTAGTCGGAGGGACGGAAGCCCTCGAGCTCGGACGCCCGGAAGACGTCGATGATCTTTTCCGCGTTGGCGGAGAACTGCACCTCGCCGCCGTCGTTGTGGCTGAGCCAGAGCGGCTCGAAGTGACGGGCGCCATAGAAGAAGTAGAGCTTCTGCGTCTGTTCGTAGGCCCGCGTGCCCTTCTGGGCGGTGGCATAGGACTGCGAAAGGCCGGCCTTGATGATGCGCGCAAGCTCGGTCCTGGGCGGGGCGATGACGATCCGTGTCGCCTCGATGCCGGCGACATTGACCACTTCCTGCGCCAGTGCGGCCGCCGGAGGCGCAAACGCCACGGTACCGGCCAACACCAAGGCCCTGAGCTTATCCATCCAGTACTCCGTGCCCGGCGTGGGCTGGCGAGGGCGAAACAATGACGACCGGGAGGGAGTCGGGTTGCCCCTGATCGAATTTGCTTAGCCCACAATACTTAACGCTGACAATTCCTCGCGAATTCGTGAGTCCGGCCCTGTGGACTTGCTGCAACGGTGGGCCGTCTCGTTCTATGCGGCGTCGCTCTCCAGGCCGTCGTCGAGGCCGTATTCACGCAACTTGCGGTAGAGGGTGGACCGGCCGATGCCCAGGGCGCGCGCGACCCGCGACATGCGGAAGCCGTAGTGACGCAGGGCAAAGCCGATCAGTTCGCGCTCCACGTCGGCCAGCGCCGACACCTCGCCGTTCCCGGCAACGAAGCGGTCGGCGATAGCCGGACGGGGCGCGCTCTCACGCGCCGGCACGCTGGCAGCGTCGATGTGAACCGGGGCTGAAGGCACGGCCGCGGCCGCAGCGAGCCTTGCGGCCTCGGCGCGCCCGGTGCTCTGCGCCACGATCTGCGGGAAGTCCGCCGGCTCGAGCAGGGCGCCATCGCTGAGGACGACGGCCCGATAGAGCGCGTTCTCGAGCTGGCGGATGTTGCCGGGCCAGCTGTAGGCGCGGAGCAGGGCCAGCGCCGGGTCGGAGATGCCCACGACGCGCCGGCCAGACTCGGCCGAGAGCCGGGCGATGAAACGGTCGACAAGCCCCGGCAGATCCTCGATGCGGTCGCGCAGCGGCGGCACGTAGATGGGGAAGACATTCAGCCGGTAGTAGAGGTCCTCGCGGAACTGGCCGGCCTTGGCGAGATTGAGCAGCCGGCGGCTGGTCGAGGAAATGATGCGAACGTTGACACGCACCGGCCGTTCGGCGCCGACGGGCTCGATCTCGCCTTCCTGGATGACCCGCAGGATCCTCGCCTGGATCTCGTCGGGCAACTCGCCGACCTCATCGAGGAAGATCGTGCCCGAATGTGCCTCGAGGAACCTGCCCGGCTGGTCGCCGGTTGCCCCGGGCACGGCGCCCCGCCGGTGGCCGAAAAGCACCGATTCAATGGCATCGGCCGGCAGGGTGGCGCAGTTGACCATCACGAACGGCCGTCCGGCGCGGTCGCCGGAGCCGTGGATCACCCGGGCGACGAATTCCTTGCCGACGCCGTTTTCGCCCTCGACGAGGATCGGCAGGGGCGAGCGCGCCGCCTTGGCGCAGAGGCTCAGCACGCGGTCCATGCTGGGCGAGCGGGTGACGAGGTCGGCGAGGCCGAGCGTGCCGGCGACGCGGTTGCGATCGGTGCGCACCATGGTCTCGAGCGCGGCCAGCTTGAGGGCATTGCGCAGCGAGACGATCAGCCGCTCCGGCGCCACGGGCTTGACGAAATAGTCGAAGGCGCCCTGGTGCATCGCGGAGACGACCGTCTCCAGCGAGGAATGCGCGGTTTGCACGATGACGGGGGGCGACATGCCGTCGCGCCGCATCGTCTCGAGCACGGCCATCCCGTCGAGGTCGGGCATGACGAGGTCGAGGACCATGACGCCGATGCGCGGATCGGCCCGGAGCAGTTCGAGTGCCTGCCTCCCGCCCGAGGCGGTGACGGCGGCGAAGCCGGCGCGGTTTGCTACTTCCGAGGTCAGCCGCAGCTGAACCGGGTCGTCATCGACGATCAAAACGCGCGTCACTGGTCCTCCAAGACTCTGTCGTTGCACGAAAAGCCGGAGGGGCGAATCGCGCTGTGCCGTTTTGAGGCAGGATGCGAGCAGGGAGTTAAGAGGCGATTAAGCCTAACGATCCGCTCCTCCGCTTCACATCCGGCACCCCGGTGGCTAAGGTCGCGCCTCCAATTTCCGAGGTGACTGAAGTGAAGATCGAGCTGACCCGCGCCGCCGAGGCGACTGCACAGAAGGGGCACAACGAGCTCGGGAAACTCCCGGTCTGGAACCTCGACGATCTCTATCCGGGGAACGACTCGAACGAGCTGAAGCTGGACCTCGCCAAGGCGAGGGCGGAGGCCCGGGCGTTCGAGGCCGACTACAAGGGCAAGCTCGAGGCGCTGGCGAAGTCCGGCGGGCTGGTCGAGGCGATCAGGCGCTACGAGGCTCTGGGAGACCTTACCGGAAAGCTCGGCTCCTACGCCTTCCTGCAGTACGTCCGGAACACGCAGGACGGCGACAAGGTGAAGTTCCTGGGCGACCTGAGCCAGGCGCTGACGGACCTGTCGACCGGGCTCATCTTCTTCGGACTCGAGCTCAACCGCATCGACGAAGCCGTGCTCGAGCAGGCGCTCGACGGCGACGCGGAGCTGGGCCGGTACCGTCCGTGGTTCGCCGAGCTGAGGAAGGCCAAGCCCTACCAGCTTGAGGACAGGATCGAAGAGCTGTTCCACGAAAAGTCGGTGACCGGCGCCTCGGCCTGGAACCGGCTGTTCGACGAAACCATGGCCGGGCTCAAGTTCAACGTGGACGGGGAGGAACTGAACCTCGAGTCGACGCTCAACTACCTGTCGGACAAGGACGAAACGAAGCGCGCAGCGGCATTCCAGGCGATCTCGACGACGCTGCACGGCAACGAGCGGCTGTTCACGCACATCACCAACGTGCTCGCCAAGGACAAGGAAATCTCGGACCGCTGGCACGGTTTCAAGGACATCGCTGACAGCCGGCACCTCGAGAACTCGGTCGAGCGCGAAGTGGTGGACGCCCTGCAGGCGGCGGTGCGCGCAGCCTATCCGCGGCTCAGCCACCGCTACTACAGGATGAAGGCGAAGTGGTTCGGCAAGGAGCAGCTCAACGCGTGGGACCGCAACGCGCCGCTACCGACCTCGGACGATCGCGTCTATGACTGGCAGACGGCCAGGGACACGGTGCTCGAGGCCTATGGCGCGTTCTCGCCGCAGCTCGTGGAAATCGCCGAGCCGTTCTTCACCAGGGGCTGGATCGACGCGCCGACCAAGGACGGCAAGTCGCCGGGGGCGTTCGCGCATCCGACGGTACCTTCGGCGCACCCCTACCTGATGCTCAATTACCTGGGCAAGGCGCGGGACGTGATGACGCTCGCGCACGAGCTCGGCCATGGCGTCCATCAGGTGCTCGCTGCCCCGCAGGGCGCGTTGATGGCGCCGACGCCGCTGACGCTGGCAGAGACGGCCTCGGTGTTCGGGGAGATGCTGACCTTCCGCTCGATGCTGGCCAAGACCACCGACCCCAGGCAGCGCTTCGCCATGCTGTCGAGCAAGGTCGAGGACATGCTCAACACCGTCGTGCGCCAGATCGCGTTCTACACCTTCGAGCGCGAGGTCCACACCCGCCGCAAGGAGGGCGAGCTGACCACCGAGGATCTCAACCGGATCTGGCTCGACATCGGAGCGGAGAGCCTGGGGCCGGGGATCAAGCTCAATGAGGGCTATGACATCTTCTGGGCCTATATCCCGCACTTCATCCACTCGCCGTTCTACGTCTACGCCTATGCCTTCGGCGACTGCCTCGTGAACTCGCTCTATGCGCAGTACGAGAAGTCGAGCGAGGGGTTTGCCGAGCGCTATTTCGAGCTTCTCAAGGCAGGCGGGTCCAGGCACCACTCGGAGTTGCTCGCCCCGTTCGGGCTCGATGCACGCGATCCGGGCTTCTGGGACTTGGGCCTGGGCATGATCGAGCGGCTGATCGACGAACTCGAGGCGACGCAGCCGTAGTCTGCCCGCTCATACTTGTGTCCAATAGACTTCCGATCCAGTGACGTTCGGTCACGCATGCTTGTGCAGCGGAATAGGGCGAAGTAAGAGGGTGCCAGGGGCAATCCGGCGACAGCGTATCCAGCGCGTCACGCCGTCATCGGCAAGCCCGCAAGATCGACGTTGATGGACTGAGGACCTGATGGCCAAGAAACCCGCTGCCGCCGCAACTGACGAAGTACCGCCCGCCATGGACTACGCCATGCACGAGTCGACGTACCGCGGCTTCATCGCGTTCGTGAAGTGGAGCGTCATCTCGTCGGCATTGATCGTGGTGTCGCTGTATGCCTTCATCGAGGCGCACAATCCCATCATCGGTACCCTGCTGCTCCTCGCCATTCCGGTGGTGATCTTCGGCGCAATGGTCCTGGGATCCCGCCGCACCTGACGACGGGATTCTAACAAGGGGCGGCGGCCGGGGCGGCCGACGAGGAGGCATTGATGAAGATTGCGGTGTTGCGGGAGCGCTCCGAGGGCGAGACCCGGGTAGCGGCGACCCCTGAGACTGTCGCCAAGCTGATCGGGCTTGGCGCGGAAGTGGCCATCGAGGCAGGGGCGGGCGAGTCCGCCCGCTTCCCGGATGCCGAATATGCCAAGGCGGGCGCCACCGTGGCCGCCGCGCCATCGGTCATCAAGGATGCCGACGTCGTGCTGGCGGTGCGGCGCCCGGCGGCTGGCGCGATCTCGGGCGCAGCGCCCGGCGCGCTCGTCATCGGCACGATGGACCCCTATGGCAATGAAGGCGAGATCGCGGGGCTGGCCCGGGCCGGTGTCACCGCGGTCGCCATGGAATTCATGCCCCGCATCACCCGCGCCCAGGTGATGGATATCCTCTCCAGCCAGGCGAACCTTGCGGGTTACCAGGCCGTGCTCGACGCGGCGGTGACCTTCGAGCGCGCCATGCCGATGATGATGACCGCGGCGGGCACGGTGCGCCCGGCCAAGGTGTTCGTCATGGGCGCCGGCGTCGCGGGCCTGCAGGCGATCGCGACGGCGCGGCGCCTCGGCGCGGTGGTGACGGCGACCGACGTGCGCGCCGCAGCCGGCGAGCAGGTGGAGTCGCTGGGCGCCAAGTTCATCATGACCGAGGCGCTGAAGGATGCGTCCGGCACGGGCGGCTATGCCCGCGAACTGACCAAGGACGAGCAGGCCGCGCAGGCCGAGCTGGTGGCCGGGCACATCGCCAAGCAGGACATCGTCATCACCACGGCCCTGATCCCGGGGCGGCCGGCTCCCAGGCTGGTGAGCCGGGAGATGGTCGAGTCGATGGCGCCGGGCTCGGTGATCGTCGACCTTGCCGCCGAGCGGGGCGGCAATGTCGAGCTGACCCAGCCGGGCGGCGTGGTGACGACGCCCAACGGCGTAACCATCGTCGGCTACACCAATGTGCCGGGACGCCTCGCAACGTCTGCCAGCGCGCTCTACTCGCGCAATCTCCTGTCCTTCCTCGAGACGCTGATCGACAAGAAGGAAAAGAAGCTCGCCATCAACTGGGACGACGAGCTGGTGAAGGCGACGGTGCTGACGCGCGACGGCGCGATCGTGCATCCCAATATCAAGCTGGAGGCGGCCCCGGTCGCTCCGCCGGCGCAGGCCGCGGCTCCGGCCAAGACCGGTACGACCGGCGCCGCAACGCCGGCCCGCAAGCCGAAGGTGCCGAAAGCCGAGGCCGTGCCTGCGGCTCCCGCCAAGACCGGTGCGGCGGCAAAAAAGCCCGCTGCGAGCAAGACGGCAGCCAAGGCTCCGACCGCAAAGCCCGCTGCGGCCAGCAAGCCGGCAGCCAAGGGGAAGAAGTAGATGGAACAGACCGCAGAACATACTGCCGACGCGATCGCGCTCGTCGCCGCTTCGGCAACGGGTGGCGCGATCGACCCGTTCGTCTTCCGCCTCTCGATCTTCGTGCTGGCGATCTTCGTGGGCTATTTCGTGGTGTGGAGCGTCACTCCGGCGCTGCATACGCCGCTGATGAGCGTGACCAACGCGATCTCCTCGGTGATCGTGGTCGGGGCGCTGCTGGCGGTGGGGGTTTCGCTGACCACTGACACCAGCTGGATCTCGAAGCTCTTCGGTTTCCTCGCGCTGATCCTTGCCAGCGTGAACATCTTCGGCGGCTTCCTCGTCACCCAGCGGATGCTGGCCATGTACAAGAAGAGGGAAACGCCCTCCAAGACCGCGGCGGGAGCTGCCAAATGATCGACGCCAGCCTCGCGGCCGTCCTCTATCTCGTTTCCGGAGCGCTGTTCATCCTGGCACTGCGCGGGCTTTCGAGCCCGGCATCGGCCCGGCAGGGCAACATGTTCGGCATGGTCGGCATGGGCATCGCCGTGCTTACGACGCTGCTCGTCGCGGGTGTCTCCGACTGGCTGAGCTGGTTGCTGATCGTCGGCGGCCTCGGCATCGGCGGCGTGGTCGGCGCCGTCCTCGCACGGCGCGTCAAGATGACGGACATGCCGCAGCTCGTCGCGGCGTTCCACTCGCTCGTCGGCCTCGCGGCGGTGTTCGTTGCAGCTGCGGCGCTCTATGCGCCCGAAGCCTTCGGCATCGGCAGCCCGGGTCATATCCACCCGCAGGCCATCATCGAGATGAGCCTGGGCGTCGCCATCGGCGCCTTCACCTTCACCGGCTCGGTGATCGCGTTCGCCAAGCTCAACGGCAACATGAGCGGCAAGCCGATCATCCTGCCGGCGCGGCACCTGATCCACATCGCGCTCGGCGTGCTGCTGGTGGTGCTGATCTGGCTGTTCGCCGTGACCACCGACCCGACCTGGTTCTGGCTCATCACCATCGTGGCCCTGGTGCTTGGCGGGTTGATGATCATCCCGATCGGCGGCGCCGACATGCCGGTGGTCGTCTCGATGCTGAACTCCTATTCGGGCTGGGCCGCCGCCGGCATCGGTTTCACGGTGGGCAACACGGCGCTGATCATCACCGGCGCGCTGGTGGGCTCGTCCGGCGCCATCCTCAGCTACATCATGTGCAAGGCGATGAACCGCAGCTTCATCTCCGTCATCCTCGGCGGCTTCGGCGGCGATGCCGGCGCGGCCGCGGCGGGCGAAGAGGAGACGCGGCCGGTCAAGCAGGGCTCGTCCGACGACGCGGCCTTCATGATGAAGAACGCCGGCAAGGTCATCATCGTGCCCGGCTACGGCATGGCGGTGGCGCAGGCGCAGCACGCGCTGCGCGAAATGGCGGACCTGCTGAAGGCCGAAGGCGTCGAGGTGAAGTACGCGATCCACCCGGTGGCGGGCCGCATGCCGGGGCACATGAACGTGCTCCTCGCCGAGGCCAACGTGCCCTATGACGAGGTGTTCGAGCTCGAGGACATCAACTCGGAGTTCGCGCAGACGGACGTGGCCTTCGTCATCGGCGCCAACGACGTGACCAATCCCGCGGCCAAGACCGACAAGACGTCGCCGATCTATGGCATGCCGGTGCTCAACGTCGAGGACGCGGGTACGGTGCTGTTCATCAAGCGCGGCATGGCGGCGGGCTATGCGGGCGTGCAGAACGAGCTGTTCTTCCGTGACAACACCATGATGCTGTTCGGCGACGCCAAGAAGGTCACCGAGGACATCGTCAAGGCGCTCGGGCACTGAGCCCAATTGCAGCAACTGAAAAGGCCCGCCTCGGCGGGCCTT
>JAEYZJ010000055.1 GCA_023430705.1 Pseudomonadota bacterium
TTCTTGATTTCGAGAACCGACATGGACGTTCCTAGGCGCCGAAGCCGCGGGCAAAGCTACCCGAGCTGATGACCCGACGTGCAAACAGGAGGGCGATGAAGGACGGTATCCAGAGCAGCACCGAGAGTACCGCACCGTACTGGATCACTGGCTGGTTATTGATGAAGCTGATCATCAGTACCGGCAGCGTGCGGATTTGCGGCGCGCCGATCAGCCAGGCGCCCTCGGTCTCATAGAAGGTCCCGACGAAGCTCAGGAGGATCGCCGCCGCAATGGTGGGCCCGGCCTGGGGCAGGGTGATCGACCAGAACACGCGGAGCGGCGAGGCCCCGACGTCGCGTGCCGCCTCCTCCATCCGGCGATCGACCGCCTGGAACGCGGCGACGGGAATCCAGATCATGAACAGCAGCGTGCCGACGAGCTGGATCAGAACCACGCCCCAGAACGTCCCGATCAGGTTGAGTTGCAGGAAGATGCCGGCGATGGCGACGAGAAGGCCGAACTTGGGGAAGGCGTGCCCGGCGAGAAACGAGAAGAACAGGATGTTCCGCCCCGGAAAATCGAGCCGTGCGAATGCGTAGGCCGCTGGGAGGCAGATCAGTGCCGACAGGAACGTCACCATGGTGGCGAGGCTGAGGCTCATGGTGATCGAACCCCAGACGTCGCCGCGCGCCAGCGTCTGGTTCCAGAACCTGAGCCCGAACTCCTGGGGGATCACCGAAGGATAGCGCCACACATTGGTGAAAGCCCAGGTTCCCACCACCAGCAGCGGGAACACGATCACCAGGGTCAGCGCAACCGCGAAGCCGATGCCGACCCAGTCGATCCGCCTTTCCTCTCGAACTCGTGCCATCTCAGGGCGCTCGATTCTTCGCGACGGAGCGCACGTAGAACAGCCCGAAAACGATGCAGAAGGCGAAGGTGACGACAGCCTGGGTGATGGCCATCGTCGGGTCGTTCACGTCGCGGAACGTGCGTTGCATGAACGGTCCCATCATTTCCGGGGCCGCTGGCCCGAGGACATAGGGCAGGGTGAAGGATGAAAAGATGCCGAGCACGGTAAAGCTCACTGCTACGAGAATTGAGTTTGAGATGCGTGGCAGGATGATGTGCCACAGCACCGCCAGGGGCCTCGCGCCGACGTCCCGCGCTGCCTCGATCGACTGGTTGGAGACGCTCGCTAGCCCGGCGAGCAGGATCAGCACCGTCAGCGGAATGTTATCCCAGACGAGACCGATAACCGGCCCCCAGGGGGTCAGGTAGGGCGACCGGATCTTGGGCAGCCCGACGGCGTTCAGAAGCAGGTCGACCGTTCCGTTAGGGCCGAGCACGCGGATGATCGCGTAGCTCAGGATGATCGAGGGCACGAACATCGGGAAGATCGCCAGGCCCTGGACGTAGGCGGCGAGGCGTCCCTTGGCGAAGCGCAGGTACAGCGCGATCGGTACGCAGATCAACACCAGCAGGAGGGCGCAGACGCCCGTCGTCCAGAGCGTCACCGACAGGTTGTTGAGGCTGTACTGATCCGAGAAGAAGAAGCGGTATGTCGCCAGCGAGAAACTGTGCCCTGCGCCGTCGCCGGGCAACCACACAGTACGCCAGATGGCCGAAAGGATCGGCCAGATGATCATCCAGCACACCAGGAACACCGGGGCGGCAACGAGCAGGAGGCCGACCGGCCACCTGCTCTTCCTTGTGCCGACGGTGTCGTTCGACGCCGTCGTTGTCGTCACGAATTGGGATCCACGTTGGGGGCGACGTTGCGATACCAGCCCTCGTTGATCGCCTTTTCCCAGTCGCCGCCCGGAAAGTTGGGGATCGTCTCGGGGATGACGTCCTTGAACTTCTCGCGCAGGTCAGCCGAGACATAGTCCCAAGAGACGCCGGGGAAGCCGCCCAATTCCGTCAGCACCGCCGACTGGATTTCCTCAGTCAGGATGAAGTCGGCGAGCTTGAGTGCGGCATCCCGATTGACCCCGTTCGAGAGCACCACCGAGCGCGAGAAGCCACCCGGCAGCGCCAGGTCCTGCAACTGGACGAGGCCCGTAGTTTCGGGGAGCACGCCCTGGTCGATTGCCGACAGGGCCTGATCGGACCAGGCGGGGATCATCGTCACCGCGCTCTGTCCCAGCAACTGGATCGACTGCGTGTTGCCCGAAGTGTAGGCGCCGTTATCGAACAAGGAGGGGGCAATGTCGTTGAGGATCTCCCAGGCGGGGGGCAACGCTTTTTCGCCCAGTTCGCCAAAGTTGGTGGTGTTGAACACCGCCGGATCCTTGCCGTTTGCCTCGTAGATCGCGCGACGCACGAAATTGCCGCCCGAACCACCCTTGTTGGGCCTGTTGTAGATGAACTGCCCGGGGTTGGCCTTGATCCATGCGACAAGCTCGGGCCAGGTCTTTGGCGCATTTGCCGGATTGAGCTTGGTCGTGTCGTAGGCCAGCAGCACCTGGCTGCCGCGATAGGGCATCGAGTAGTCGCTTTCGATGGCCAGCGGATTGATCTTGGACCAGTTCGAGAGTCCGGCTTCCTTCATGTTGACGAAGAGGCCTGCTTCGATGGCCCCCGAAGGCAGGAGCGGATCGTAGGACTCGAAGTAGTCGGCCTGCGGATCTGCATTGCTCGACAACGCCGCAAGCGCACGCTCGCCTATGGCGATGTTGCCGGGCCCATCACCGGCATCCACCAGGTTGATCGTGACGCCCGGATTGGCAGCCTCGAACTTCGGTTTGACCACATTGGTCCAGAAGTCGAGGATGTTCTGATCCGATGATGTGTACCAGTCGATGCGGCCGGCTTCGGCGAAAACCGCCCGCGGCAACAGAACCATGCCGGCTGCGGTTCCGCCGACGGAAAGCATAAAAGCACGACGTTTCATGGTTTGGTCCCTCCTGTTCGCCGGCGGGCGTTTCCCGCGGCAGGCCGATCTCCCGTTAGCCTTGGCTGACCAGACTAGCCCGGCCAAATCCGCTGGCAAGCAGAAAATGGAACATAAGTTCTATTATGACAGCTGCGCGGCTGACTCGTTCCACAACCTTCGGCGCTGCTTTAAGCGCGGCCAGGTGACACCCCGATGACACCTCCAGCGGGAATTCCACCTTCGCAGAGCGTGTCGCGATCGGCCTCGCCAAGTTCTATCCGAGGACAGAGGCCGCGATCAGTCCGGCAAACCCGACCAATGCCACCGATGCCACGCGGCGGATGAGACCGCCATGTTGTTTGCCGGCGGCAGCGCCCAGGGCCCGCCCCACCACAATCCAGCACAGGCCCACGCTCGGCACGGCGATCGCGAATGCAGCGAAGTACAGGGCGAGGGCAGGGTGCTCTGCCGGAATGATGCTGAGCGCGAAAAAGAGTGACTTGGGGTTCAGCAATGTCGTGATGAACACGGACCGGGCGCTCACCGTCCCCGCATCAGTCAGCGCCGCCTTCTCACGCCAGAGCCGGACGGCAACCCACCCCAGATATGTCACCACCGCAATCTTTAGGGTCACCCCAACCCACGGATGGGCCTGGATGATCGGCCCGAGGACAACGCGGACCGCCGTGATGGCAACCAGGTAACCGGTCAGTTCCCCGACCAGCAAGGACAGCGAGCGGCTGACGCCGAGCGTCGCCCCCGATGTCGCGAGAAGGGTGTTGGTCGGGCCGGGCGTGCTGAGGAGAGTGAGTACGGCTAAAATGAAGAGGGTCGGGTCGGTCATCGGTTTCGCTCGTACGCGTCACGCGCGAGTGAACAGGGGCTCGCCAGCGTCCGCAAGCCCGCCGAAACCCTGAGTGGACTACCGGAGGTAGTGCGCCCGCATCTGCCTTGGTGTCAGGCCATAGGCGTTGCGGAACTGGACATAGAACTGGCTGAGCGCCGTAAAGCCACTCTCGAACGCCACGTTCTCGATCGACAACCCGCCCTCGAAGAGCAGCGACCGGGCTCGGATCAGGCGCATGCGCACTACGAACTTGTGCATCGGCACCCGCATCACCTCGGTGAAGAGGTTCAGCGCATAGTTCGGGTGCAGCCCCACCACCTTGGCCACGTCCTCTGCCCTGAGGGGCTCCTTGAGGTTCTCTAGGATGTGCCGGATCATCGCCACGACGTAGCGCAGCGGCGATGCGGCCCGCATGGAGTGGCCGACGCTCTCGATCCATGGGTCCATCAGGATGTCCCACCCGGTAACCGCCGCTCGGCGCAGCATCAGCGCGATCTCCTCCTTGAGGATGTCCGTGCGCTCCGCATCGCCCGACCGATAGTCCTGGTACCAGCGCTCAAGCGTGTCTGACCCGATCGTCTCCGGCGGCAACATGACGACGCCACCACCCATCATGGTGTCGGTCAGCTTCCCGAGGTTTGGCATATGCAGGAAGCTGTCGAGGGGCAGATAGACGTTGCACTGCCGGGCATTGCGATCGGGACCGGTATCGAGGGCCACCGTCTGGTGCGGGATGCCTGCCCAGAAGAGCACGAGTCGTCCCGGCGGGATTTGCACCGGGCGCCCATCGATCAGGTAGTCCATGCTGCCCGAACTCAGCCAGTTGAGTTCGATATGCCCGTGTGAATGTTCCTTCGGCATGATCTGTGGGTCAAACCACCGGATCCCGAAGCGGCCGAACGCCTGGTTCTGGGCGTAGAAGCGCCTGTCCGGACGCGGCACCGGCGCGGTGGCTTTCTCCCTGGGTTTGCCCGGAGAAAAGTGTTGTGGCGGCTCGCTCATCGGCCTGCTGCCCATCTGTAAAAACCGGAAATACCCATTCAGATAACGGGATTGTCCGGCCCCTTGCAAGGTCTACCATTTTGACGCTGGGACGGGATGGCGGTCGGTAGGAGGGCCGCTATTGGCGCATGTGCGCTGGTCCCATGCCGAGGGAGGAACCATGCGTAACCACCTTTTTGCCCTTGGCGGGGCAGGGCTGCTGCTTGGCGTGTCGCTGATTGCAGCGCAGGCCCAGACGATCGCCCCGACCACGCCGCCCGATCCGCCGAACTTCGACGCTCAGGGCACGCCCAACTTTGTCGGCATTGCCGACGTGTACGAGTACAAGGCTCTGCCGGAATACAAGGAGCCCGACTTCGTCAAGGCCTTCGTCGATGCGGGCCAGTTGCCGCCGGTCGCCGACCGCCTGCCCAAGGAGCCGCTGGTATTCAAGACGGCTGACATGCCGGACGGCGTCGGCGTCTATGGCGACGTGATGCGCCACGTCATCGGCGGTCGTCCCGAGGGCTGGAACTACATGGCCGGCCAGTCGCAGGGATGGGGTGGCATCGACATCGGCACCATGGAGTGCCTCACCCGCACCGGCCCGCTCTTCCAGATCAAGGCCGAGGAGCTGGCGCCCATGCCAAACCTCGCCAGGTCCTGGGAATGGAGCGAGGATGGCCACAAGCTGACCATGCACCTCGTCGAGGGGGCGAAGTGGTCCGATGGCGTGCCGTTCACGTCCGAGGACATCATGTTCTACTGGGAGGACAATGTCGTCGATGCCAACGTGACGCCGCTTAACGGCGCCTCTCCCGAGACGTTCGGGGAGGGTACCACGCTCGAGGCGGTGGACGACTACACCGTCGTGTGGACCTTCAAGGAAGCGTTCCCGCGCCAGTATATCTACCAGATGGCGTACGGCACCTTCTGCCCCGGTCCGGCCCACATCTTCAAGCCGCTGCACCCGAAGTACTCGTCCAACACGTACGACCAGTACAAGAACGCCATCAAGCCCGAGTACATGAACGTCCCCGTGATGGGCGCATGGGTGCCTGTCGAGTACCGGCCGGACGACATCGTGGTGATGCGACGCAACCCGTACTACTGGAAGGTCGATGAGAGCGGCAACCAGTTGCCCTACCTCAACGAGGTGCACTACCGGCTCTCGACCTGGGCCGACCGTGACGTGCAGGCTGTGGCGGGTACGGGCGACTTCTCAAACCTTGAGCAGGCCGAGAGCTATGTCGAGGCGCTGAAGCGCTCCGCAGATCCCAATGCGCCCGCCCGGCTTCAGTTTGGCGCCCGGACCATTGGCTACACGCTCTATCCCAACCTGTCCGGGAACGGCTGGGGCGAACCCGATGCTCGCGGGCAGGCCGTTCGCGAACTGAACCGCAACGAGGACTTCCGCAAGGCGATCAGCTACGCGCTCGACCGTCAGCGTCTCGGCGAGGCCCTGGTGAAGGGACCGTTCACTGCCATCTATCCGGGCGGCCTCTATGCCGGCACCGCCTACTACGACAAGGACTCGACCGTCTATTATCCGTACTCGCTCGAGACCGCCAAGGAGCACCTCCAGAAGGCTGGCCTCGAGGACACCGACGGCAACGGCATCGTCAACTTCCCGGCCGATACGCCCGGCGTGGGCGGCCAGGACGTGGAGATCACAATCCTCGCCAATGCCGACTACCAGACCGACAAGAACCTCGCCGAGGGCGTTATCGCCATGATGGAGCCGCTCGGCATTCGCGTCATCGCCAACTTGCTTGCCGGCACCCAGCGTGATGCCACCTACCAGTCAGGCAAGTACGACTGGCAGGTCTTCCGCAACGGCACCGAACTGATCTCGGTGGTGCAGAACACCGTCGCCCTCGCGCCCACCGGCCCGCAGATCAGTGCATCGCACCGCTCCGGTACGGACGGGACCCTGGACCTGCTGCCTTTCGAGCAGGAGATGGTCGACAGCGTGAACGCATTCATCGCCACCGACGATGCGGACGAGCGCAAGGAACTGATGAAGAAGTATCAGCGGGCCTACACCGAGCACCTGTTCGGTATCGGCCTCACCCAGTACCCGGGTGCCCTGATCGTCAACAAGCGCTTTGCCAACATCCCGGCCGGCGCCCCGATCTTCATGTTCAACTGGGCTGAGGACAACATCATCCGCGAGCGTGTCTACGTGCCTGCGGACAAGCAGCAGAACTACGAGTTGCACCCCGACACCCTCCCGGGTGCGCCCGGCTCCGCCGGTCCGGTCGCTGTCGAGTAGACCCGGCTGACGGCAAACCTGCGCAAGGGGGCTGTCGTCCCCTTGCCGCCCGGCCGGAGGAGAGTGCGACCATGCAACTGATACGCTTTGTGGTGATGAGAATTCTGGCGGCCCTGCCGGTCCTGCTGATTCTCAGCGTCGTCACTTTCGCAATCATCCAGGCTCCTCCTCGCGACTACGGCGATTACATTCGCTCCATGCTCATCAACCAGGGTGGAGCGACCATGGAGGTGGCCGAGAAGCAGGCCGCCATCTACCGGGAGCAGAACGGCCTCAACGATCCCCTGCCGGTTCAGTATATCAACTGGATCACGGGCATCGTCACCCGCTTCGATTTCGGACACTCGCTCTACTACAACAAGCCGGTGGGCGATGTGGTGGCCGAACGCCTCCCGCGTACCATCCTGCTGGCACTGACCTGCCACTTCTTTGCCTCCGTCATCGGCATCGGCATGGGCATCGTTGCTGCCACCCGGCAGTACAGCTGGATCGACACGACTTTCGGCATGATCTCGTTCCTGGGAATGACGGTGCCGCGCTTCCTGCTTGCGCTCATCATCATCTACATCCTGGCCTTCAAGCTGAACGTGCAGGAGATCGGGAGCTTCTTCTCGTCCCGCTACGGCGGCGCTCCCTGGAGCTGGGCGAAGTTCGTCGACCTCGTCAGCCACGTCTGGCCCGTCGTCTTCATCGCCACCTTCGGCGGCCTTGCCTACAACATGCGCGTCATGCGCGGGAACCTGCTCGACGTGCTCAACAGCCAGTACGTCGAGACCGCGCGCGCCAAGGGCCTCAGCGAAGGCGCCGTGATCATGAAGCATGCCGTGCCAAACGCACTGCATCCGCTGATTGCATATCAGGGCGTCGCGCTGCCCTACATGCTGACCGGCGAGATCGAGGTTGCCATAGTCTTCGGCCTCGCAACCGTAGGGCCCGCCATCACCGGCTCGATGTCCGTCGGAGACGTCTACGTCACTGCAACCTTCATGCTGGTGCTCGCTGCTACCCTGATGATCGGCAACATCATCGCCGACCTGCTGCTCGCCGCCGTCGATCCACGCGTTCGCCTCGGCGGGGAGAACCGGGAATGAGTCAGTTCGCCGATAAACCGGTCCTTTCCGCGCTGGAGGCGGGCACGCGTCGCGACGACGAGCTGGCGACGGCCAACCCGCAGCAGGCGCTCCATGCCGATCCAGTGGCCGACGGGGAGCCGGTCCTTGCCCCGGGAGGTCGCTTCGCCCACGGCAATGAGACATACGCCACGCTGGTGTGGCGCCGTTTCCGACGCTCGACCATGGGCATGATCGGGCTCGTGCTGACGGTCGCACTCCTGGTCATGGCCATATTCGGCGATTTCTTCGCTCCAATGGATCCCAAGCGCACCGAGATCGGCTTTGCGCCGCCCGACCATGTCGAGTTCAGTGCGCCCGATGGCAGTTTCAGTCTCGTCCCCTTTGTGTACCCGATCGTCGAGACGGGCGAACTCGATCCTGTCACGTACCAGCCCCTGACCGGGCCGGATAAGGCCAACCCGACAGAGCTTGGCTTCTTCGTCAGGGGGCACCGCTACAACCTGCTCGGCATTTTTCCGACCGATGTCCACTTCTTCGGTGCCGTCGATGGGCGGCCGATCCACTTCCTCGGCACCGACAAGTTCGGACGGGACATCCTCTCGCGCGGCATCGTCGGGTCGCAGATCTCCCTCACGATTGCGTTGGTCGTGGTGGCGCTGACGACCACCGTCGGCACGCTGGTGGGCATCGCATCCGGGTATCTCGGCGGTCGTGTGGACGTCTGGACGCAACGCTTCGTCGAACTCGTGCTGGCGTTTCCGCAATTGCCCCTCTACCTCGCGCTGACCTCACTCATCCCGGTCACCGCGCCGTCCAATGTGTTCATCGCCTTCGTCATCGGCGTCATGGCGGTCCTCGGATGGGCCCAGCTCAGCCGCGAAGTGAGGTCCAAGACGCTTGCCCTCGCGCGCATCGAGTATGTCCGGGCAGCCATCGCCGTGGGCTCGTCGGACGGCCGCATCATCGTCCGTCACATCCTGCCCAACGTGTCGAGCCACCTCATCGTCGCCGTCACCATAGCCATTCCATCGGTCGTGCTGCTTGAGAGCTTCCTCGGCTTCCTCGGCTTCGCGGTAAAGCCGCCGCTCATCTCTTGGGGCCTGATGCTGCAGGACACCGGCACGTTTTCGGTGATCGGCTCGTTTCCATGGATTCTCAGCCCCGTCGTCTTCGTGCTGATCACCGTGTTCGCGTTCAACGCGCTCGGCGACGGCCTGCGCGATGCGATCGACCCCTATTGAGTGCCGCGACATGACCATCCCTCAAGCCTTGAGCCCGACCGAGCGCCATGACCTCGGCAACCACGATCGTGAACTGATCCTCGACGCTCGGCACGTGGCGGTGGACTTCAAGGTGGAGGGGGGCACTGTTCATGCCGTACGGGACGTTTCGTTCCAGCTTCACAAGGGCGAAACCATCGCGCTGGTGGGTGAGAGTGGCTCGGGAAAGTCGGTGACTGCCCGCACGGTGATGCGCCTGCTCACCAAGCGCGCCACCATCGGCAAGCAGTCGCGCATAACGCTCTCCGGCAAGGACGTGCTCGGGCTGTCCGACGCCCAGATGCGGAAGCTCCGCGGCAACGACCTCACGATGATCTTCCAGGAACCGATGAGTTCGCTGAACCCGGTCTACACGATCGGCCAGCAAATCTGCGAGATCCTGCACCTTCACAACAGGATCAGTCGTGCGGAGGCCATGCGGCGAGCGGAGGCGCTGCTCGAGGAAGTGCAGATTCCGGAACCGGCAGCGCGTCTTCGCCAGTATCCGCATCAGCTGTCCGGCGGGCAACGCCAGCGCGTGATGATCGCGATGGCGCTTGCCAACCGCCCCGATGTGCTCATCGCCGACGAACCCACGACGGCGCTCGATGTCACCGTACAGGCGCAGATTCTGAACCTCATCAAAGACCTGAAGTCCAAGTATGGCATGGCGGTGATCCTCATCACCCACGACCTGACGATCGTCCGGCAGTTCTCCGACTATGTCTATGTGATGCAGAACGGGACTGTGCAGGAACACAACACCACCGAGGAACTCTTCACCAACCCGCAGCACAGCTATACCCGGCACCTGCTCGCGTCTGAACCGAAGGGAGCAGCGAGGCCCATCGAGCCGGATTCCCCGACAATGCTGGAGGGGAGACAGGTGAAGGTCGCCTTCACCCTCAAGCGCGGTGGCTTCTTCAAACCGGACTTCTTCGAACTGGTCGCGGTCGACAAGCTGTCCCTCAACCTGAAGCGGCACGAAACGCTTGGCCTCGTTGGCGAATCCGGATCGGGCAAGACAACGTTCGGCCAGGCACTGATCAGGTTGATCGGCAATCAGGGCGGGGAAATCCTGTTCGATGGCGAGCGGATCGATACGAAGGATCGACAGGCAATGCGACCGCTGCGGAACCGCATGCAGATCGTCTTCCAGGACCCCTTTGCCTCCCTGAACCCACGAATGAGCGTGCGCCAGATCATCGAGGAAGGTCTGATAGTCAACGGCATAGGCGCTGACAGTCGCGAGCGCCGCGATCGCGTGCGCCAGGCCCTTCGCGACGCAGGCATGCCTGACACCATTCTCAATCGCTTCCCGCACGAGTTCTCGGGCGGCCAGCGCCAGCGCCTCGCAATTGCCCGGGCGATTGCCCTCGAGCCCGAGTTCATCCTGCTCGACGAGCCCACCTCCGCGCTGGACCTTTCCGTCCAGGCGCAGATCATCGAGCTGCTTCGCAAGCTGCAGCACGAGAAGGGCCTCAGCTATCTGTTCATTTCCCACGATCTCAAGGTCGTCAAAGCGCTTTGTCATCGGGTGATGGTCATGCAGCACGGCAAGATCGTCGAAGAGGGACCCGTGAACGAGGTCCTTGAAAACCCCCGAACCGATTACACGAGGCGGCTGGTCAGGGCCGCCTTCGAAATCGCAGCCTGATCGGTCTGCGCTTCACATACTGGAGATACTAATGGCCAACCCCAAGATCACTTTCATCGGCGCAGGCTCCTCGGTGTTCATGAAGAACATCGTCGGCGACATACTGCAGCGCGAGGCGCTGACGGGCGCCGAAATCCGGCTCATGGACATCAACCCGCAACGCCTTGAGGAGAGCGCCATCATCGCGGGCAAGCTGGTCAATACGCTTGGCGCGCCGGCCACGGTGAAGACCTATTCCGATCAGCGCCAGGCGCTCGATGGCACGAACTTCGTTGTCGTCTGCTTCCAGATCGGGGGTTACGAGCCGTCGACTGTCGTCGATTTCGAGGTGCCCAGGAAGTACAACCTGCGCCAGACCATCGCCGACACGCTCGGCGTCGGCGGCATCATGCGCGGACTGCGCACCGTGCCCCACCTGTGGTCCATCTGCGAGGATATGCTGGAGGTCGCCCCCGAGGCGGTGATGCTGCAATACGTCAACCCCATGGCCATCAACACATGGGCGATTGCCGAGAAGTACCCGACCATCAAGCAAGTCGGCCTCTGCCACTCGGTGCAGGGCACCGCCATGGAACTCGCGCACGATCTCGATATCCCGTACGACGAGATCCGCTACCGCTCAGCTGGCATCAATCACATGGCGTTCTACCTGAAGTTCGAGCACCGCCAGCCCGACGGCAGCTATCGCGACCTCTACCCAGACCTGGTCCGTGCCTACCGCGAGGGCAGGGCGCCCAAGCCGACATGGAATCCTCGCTGCCCGAACAAGGTGCGCTACGAAATGCTCACCCGTCTCGGTTACTTCGTCACCGAGAGCTCGGAGCATTTCGCAGAGTACACGCCGTACTTCATCAAGGACGGCCGCGAGGATCTCATCCAGAAGTTCGGCATTCCGCTGGATGAATACCCCAAGCGCTGCGTCGAGCAGATCGAGCGCTGGAAGACCACCTCGGAGGAATACCGCAAGGCCAACCGCATCGAGGTGAAGCAGTCCAAGGAGTACGCCTCGGAGATCGTCAACTCGGTATGGACCGGCGAGCCGGGCGTTATCTACGGCAACGTCCGGAACAACGGCGTCATCACCAGCCTGCCGGTCAACGCGGCCGTGGAGGTACCCTGTCTCGTCGACTCCTCTGGGATCCAGCCGACATATATCGGCGACCTGCCGCCGCAGCTGACCGCACTCATCCGCACCAACATCAACGTGCAGGAACTCACTGTCGCGGCCCTGATGACCGAGAACAAGGAACACCTCTATCACGCTGCCATGATGGACCCGCACACGGCCGCAGAGCTCGATCTGGACCAGATATGGCACCTCGTCGACGACCTCCTGGCCGCCCATGGCGACTGGATACCGGAGTGGGCCCGCCCCGACCAGAAGTCGCGCGCGGCCTGAGTCTGGCCGCAGCAGGACCGGCAGGTGAACCCGCGGCCGTAGCCGTGGGTTCAACCCATGCCGCGCACGATCTCGAGGAACTCCGCGTGTCCCAGGGCCTTCTGGGCCGCCTGCTTGTACTCCTTGACGAGGCTGGCGTGTGTCTCCCGGGCGAACTTCCGGAGCGCCGGATCGCGCGCCATCTCCGCCTTCGCCACCACCGGGTCCAGTAGCCCAAGCCCGTCCAGCACCGGGTAGTGCAACTGCGTCTCCACGTGGGGCAACCCGAACAGGTAGTTGGGGAAATGCTCGCGTCGCGGCATCTCCGTCTTCCAGCGGCTCAGGCGCTCCTTCGTCTCCGGATGGATCCTGTTAGCCCGGACCTCTCGCCAGAAAGGCGTATCCTCGCGGTCCACCATGTAGTGGGTGTTCACAAAGGTGCGGAAGTCGTCGACCTGCCGCCCGACCCGCCTGTTATAGTCGTCGCGTAGTGCCTGGGTCATCTGCGCGGGCGCGCGCAGGTATTGGCCGGCGAACATCATCATCTGAACGATCGTGCCGTGGATCGAGGTCGATTCCAGCGGCTCGAGGAAACTCGAGCTCAGTCCGACCGCAACCACGTTGTTGATCCATGCCTTCTCAAGCCGGCCGATCTTGAACTGGATATCGCCACGGACCTCGATTTTGCGTCCGAGCACCCGCTCCACCTCGGCGTGTGCCTCGTCGGGTGTGCGAAATGCGTCGGAATAGACATAGCCACAGCCATAGCGGAACTGCGTCGGAATCTGCCACATCCACCCAGCCTCCTGGGCCCAGGCGCGGGTGTAGTTGGCGATTTCCTCACCCGGCTCGACCGGCAGCCAGAACGGAAGGGCCCTGTTCACCGGCAACTCGTGTGCGTAGGAAATCCATGGCGCCTGCATCTCGCCCACGATCAGGCGCTTCCGGAACCCCGTCGCATCGATAAAGAAGTCACCGGCAAGCCTCTGGCCGTCCTCGAATACAAGCGCTGTAACGTCGCCGGTCTGCCCGTGACGCTCGACGCCGGCCAACACGTTGTCGACGATCTCGACGCCCTGGGACTTCTCCTTGAGAAACCTGCCGACCAGTGACTGGTCGAAATGATAGGCCGGCCAGAACGGTCCGAGCGGGATCAGGCTGCCGTCCGCCCTCCGTGCCCATGGAGCCTTCTTCTGCTTCAGCAGCGGCCCGAACAGATGCATGTCCTGCACCGGCTCGCCTACCGATACCGCGTAGACGTTGAGATAGTCCGACGGCGCACCCGGCGGGCTCTGCACCACCTGATGCGGATCGTCGATAGGCCCGTAGTATGTGAAGCCCTTGCGCCTCCAGTCCTCGTGCCGGATGCCGAGCTTGTATGTGGCTTCGGTCTTTCGGAAGAACTCGAAGATATCGATGCCGAAATGGGTGAGGAAGACGTGGAAGGCCGCGGTGGTGGCCTCGCCCACGCCCACTGTGGGGATCTTGCTCGATTCAACGACGCTCAGCCTTGCATCGAGATCGAGACGCCTTATCGCGTCCTGGATGATGAAGGCCGCGATCCAGCCGGCAGTCCCGCCGCCCACGATAACGAAGTGCGGTTGCCCCGCCATGATTGTCGTCTCCCCATGCGACGTCTGGCCCGGGGCAATCCCGGAGCCTGGGACGGCGCCTCCTCCGCCTCAGGAAAGACGAGCCGGAGCAGGGCGGCAAGCTGGAAACGAGGACCCCAAGTCCGGAAAGCTAAGGCCTGCCCGGGCTCATGTTCGACACCTCAGACGCCATAGACGCGCTCTGCATTTCTGAAGAACAGCTTTTCCTGCTCTTCGATGCTGGCGCTGGCGACGATCTCGCGGCTGGCGTCTACCCATCGCGTCAGGTCGGCAAAGATCGTTACCACCGGGTGGTCGCTGCCCCAAACCACGCGATCCCAGCCGAAGGTTTCGATGACGAACTCGACATAGGGACGCAGCTCGTCCACCTTCCAGTCCGGGGCCACGTTAGCGAGGATGCCCGAGACCTTGCACACGACATTGGGCAGCTCCGCAACCCGCTCGAGCCGCGTCGTCCAGCTCTCCCATTCGGCCTCCGCGATCTTGGGATTGCCGCAGTGGTCCAGGATGAACTGCGTCTCGGGGCAGGCTTCGATGAGCGGGGGCACCAGCATCAGCTCGTGCGATTTCACGCAGATGTCAAACGTCATTCCGTAGCGAGGCAGAAGCCGGATACTGTCGATGAAGGTCTGCGTCTGGCTGAGCTCGGCAGGCTGGCCCTGCAGGAGGCGGCGGATGCCTTTCACCCGGCCGAGCGCCTGCATGTGCTGCAGATGAGCCTCGAAATCGGAATGCTCGGGCCGCCCATTGGCAATCGCGCCCACCACTCGGTCGAGGCCGAGTACGAACTCCGTCTCCGCCGCGATCTGTGGCTCTGCAACGTCCACCTCCATATGCAGGGCAGACTCGATCCCGAGCGCCGCCGCCTCTCGCCAATAGCTTTCCACGCTCCAGGGCCTGTTGATCTCGGGCGCGCCGCTGAGCCACGGATACGAGAACTTGTCGGGATAGACGAGGTGCAGGTGAGTATCGAGAATGCGCATGAATTCAACCGGTTGGGGTGGTGTGCGCTGACATGTTAGCACGCTCCGCCGATGCGGTAAGCGGTCGTCGCGCTGCTTCCCACATCGCGCCGTTGCATGATGCCAAAAGGATACCATTGCAGCGCCGGTCGGCAGGTCGCCGCTGGGAGTGGTCGCTTATTGGTATTAATGGCTTGAGACCGGCACGCACTTCACGTACCGGGTAGGGCAATGTCCATCGCGTCCGGCACACTCTTCCGCAAACCCATTGTCCTTCCTCAGGGAGGGCCGCTCTATCTGCAGTTGAAGCGGTGGATAGAGGACGCGGTGGCGAGCGGCGCAGTCAATCCTGGTGACGCGTTGCCGTCCGAGCGCGATCTTGCGCGCATGGCCGACGTGTCGCGCGTCACCGTGCGCAAGGCCGTGCAACACCTCGTGGGCAGCGGTGTCCTCGTCCAGCGTCATGGCTCGGGTACCTACGTGGCGCCGCCCCAACGCCGGGTGGAGCAGTCCCTCAGCCAGCTGACGTCCTTCACCGAAGACATGGCGCGTCGCGGCATGGCAGTTCGCGCCCTCTGGCTGGATCGCGGCATCTACGATCCGTCGCCCGAGGAAGCGATGGCCCTCGGGCTGGCTTCCGGCGAACGGGTGGCCCGCATCGCCCGTCTCCGCCTCAACGGCAACATGCCTCTTGCAATCGAGCGCGCCGCGCTCTCCTCGTTGACACTGCCCGATCCTGACGCGATCGCGTCATCGCTCTATGCTCATCTAGACAAGTCGGGGAACCGCCCGGTGCGCGCCATGCAGCGCATCCGGGCTGCCAACCTCGGCGAAGACGACGCCCGACTGCTCGAAATCCCGGCCGGGGCGGCCGCGTTGCATGTCGAGCGGATTGCCTACCTGCCGAGCGGCAAGGTCGTTGAGTTCACCCGCTCGGTTTACCGTGGCGACGCCTATGATTTCGTTGCCGAATTGAGAGTTGGAAACACGCCGTGACAGACTTGAGGACCGCCGCCAGCCACATGCGCCAGGAAGTCGAGGAGACGCCCTCGGCCATCGCCCGCCTCCTTGCAGAGGGACGGGACGATTTTGTCCGCGGCGGCAGGGCCCTGCGCGAACGCGATCCGGCTGCCATCGTGACGATCGCGCGTGGCTCGTCCGACCACGCCTCATCATTCCTCAAGTATGCGATCGAACTCCTTGCCGGTGTACCGGTCGCCTCCGTCGGCCCGTCGATCGTTTCGATCTATGGCCGTGAACTGAAGCTCGCGCGCGCCGCCGCCATTGCCACGTCGCAATCCGGCAGGAGCCCCGACATCGTATCGATGACCGGGGCCGCGCGCCGTTCGGGCGCCCTGACCTTCGCCCTCACCAACACACCGGACTCTCCCCTCGCCGCCGCGGCCGACCAGACGATCGCGCTGCGCTCAGGCGAGGAGAAGTCCGTCGCCGCTACCAAGACCTTTGTGGCGTCCGTGGTGGCCGGGCTCGGCCTCGTGGGAAACTGGTTGGAAGACAAGGCGTTGCTGGCAGCCCTGGAATCACTTCCTCAGGTGCTGGAAGAGGCGGTGCACTGCGACTGGTCGCCCTTGCTGGGCGCGCTCGACAACCACCAGTCCCTCTACGTGCTGGGGCGCGGTCCATCCCTCGCCATCGCCAGCGAGGCCGCTCTCAAGTTCAAGGAAACCTGCGGTATCCACGCTGAGGCGTACAGCTCGGCTGAAGTCATCCATGGGCCTTCCCGTATCGTCGAGCACCACTTTCCGGTCCTGGCGCTTGCCGCACGTGACGCTGCCGAGATGTCGGTAGCCGAAGTTGCCGAGCGCCTCGCGGGGCAGGGGGCAAGGGTGTTCATCACCTCGGTCAACGCCCGAAACGCCGAGCGCCTGCCGTTCGCGGCGTCCGGACACTCGATCACCGATGCGCTGGCCCTGATCGTGAGCTTCTACGGCTTCGTCGAGGCACTTAGCCGTCGCCGCGGCTTCGATCCCGACCGTCCGCCGCACCTCAAGAAGGTCACGGAAACGATCTAGGAGGCGGCGATGACCAGGAAGATCGCATTCACCGGCGCCCGCATCTTCGATGGCTCGGAGTGGCATGACCGCATGGCGATGGTCGTCAACGACGGCCGGGTCGAGGGGCTGATCGCGGCCGATTCTCCCACCGACGCCGAGCGCGTACCGGCCGATGGCGCCATGATCGTGCCCGGCTTCAT
>JAEYZJ010000090.1 GCA_023430705.1 Pseudomonadota bacterium
GAACGTCCATGTCGGTTCTCGAAATCAAGAACGTCACGAAGGCCTTCCAGACCGTGCGAGCGGTCGACGACTTCAACCTGACGGTTGGCGATGGCGAACTCGTCTGCCTGCTCGGTCCCTCGGGTTCAGGCAAGTCGACGCTGTTGCGCATGGTTGGCGGCTTCGAAACGCCGACCTCCGGCGTCATCGCCATCGACGGCGAGAACGTGACCCGGGTGCCGCCGGAGAAGCGTCCGACCGGAATGGTGTTCCAGAGCCATGCGCTCTGGAGCCATATGAACGTCTACAGGAACCTCGCGTTCGGGCTGAAGCTCCGGCGTGCCCCGGCCGAAGAGGTCAAGCACCGTGTGCATGCGGTGCTGGAGCTGGTGGGCCTTGCCGGCTACGGCGAGCGCCATGTCAACCAGTTGTCGGGCGGACAGCAGCAGCGTGTTGCCCTGGCCAGGTCCTTGGTGCTCGAGCCCAAGATTCTCCTGCTTGACGAGCCATTCGCCAGCCTCGACCAGCACCTGCGGGAGCGGCTTCGTGAAGAGGTCAGGGACATCCAGCAGCGCCTGAAGATCACGACGCTGTTCGTTACGCATGGCCAGGACGAGGCGCTCGCCATGGCTGACCGCATCGTAGTCATGCGGGACGGGAAGATGGAACAGGTGGCGGCGCCGGACGTGCTCTACCGCGAACCTGAGACGCCGTTCGTCGCGGGCTTCATCGGGACGATGAACCTGATCGAGGGACAGGTTTCGGGTGGGCAGTTCTCGAGGGCGGGCTTCAGCCATCCGCTTCCAATCGCCGATGGTCCGGCAACGCTGGCCGTTCGGCCAGCAGCCCTCTCCATCGCGCCCTCGACGAACCCGGGAGGTCCGCGTATCCATCGCGTCACCGACTATGGAGCACATGCGATCGTCGACCTCGAGCTACCCGATGGCCATCGTCTGAAGGCGACCGTGCCTGATGCGCGCGAGTGGAACGGCGTCACAGCGGCGACGCTCGTCCCACGGGCATTCGCGGCCTACCGCGACAACGCCGTTGCCTACCGGAGTTGACCCTTTGACCGCCAACGCGATCTCAGTCGTTCGCGACGGTCACCGCACGTTCTTCAAGTGGCACCGCGGGCGCCGTCGGGCGAGCGACCCGGCATTCACGGGCCGGCGCATTGTCGAGGGGATGACGCTCGGCGCGAGCGTCGAGGTCGATCTGGTGATCCACGGCGGGAGCGGTTTTGCGGTGCTGCACAACCTCTCGCTGGAAAAGGAGACGACCGGCAGAGGCCTCGTGCGGAATACCCCGGCGACGATGCTGCGGGAGATGAGCCTGCGCGACAATAGCGGGCGGCCCATCGACGAGAGGGTCATGCTCCTCGAGGACCTTGCTGCGCTGATCGAACGCGATGGTGCGCATCCGGAGGGGCTCTTGCAGCTCGACTACAAGGAGGACGCTGCCGCCCTCACGGACGCTGCCATCGCCAGCTTCGCGACCGCGATACGGCCGGTAGCGCGACACTTCATCCTGTCCTCAGGGGATGCGGAAGCGGTGCGGCTGCTGAGCGAAGGCGTACCTGGACTCAGGATCGGCTACGACCCGTGCCACATGGGCGCGCTGGAGCGCCTGATGAAAACCCACGACTATGCCGGCTTCGTCGCGGAGGCGTTGATCGCGGCGCCAGACGCGGAGCTCCAGTATATCGCATACCCGCTGGTGCTTGAGGCGGAGCGGGACGGCTTCGACATCATCGGCGCCTTTCACGCGCATGCCCGCCGGGTCGACGCCTACACGGTGAAGCGAGCCGACGACGAGGGCATGGCGGTTATCGAACGGCTCCTGGCGCTCAGGGTCGACCAGATCACGACCGACGATCCTGATGGGGTAGCATCGCGGCTGATCTAGCGGCTCAGCCCGTGCATCAGACCGTCGGTTCCTTCCTCGGCACATCCTGCAGCTGCTCGATCAGGTAGGCGTGGGTGGCCTCGTTCGCGACGATCATGGCTCCAGTCCGCTCGTAATACTCGGGCCCCCTGCCCCACCAGTCCGTAACGATGCCGCCTGCTTCCTCGACGAAGAGGATGCCGGACGCGGTGTCCACGAATCCCGTCTCCTCGAAGTAGCCCGTGAGGCGCCCCAGGGCGACGTAGGCGCAGGAGTTCGCAGCGCTGCCGACGATACGGACTGCGCCGACCGGTGCCCGGATGGCATCCAGTCTCTGGTAGGCTCCCGGATAGAGCGAGAGGCCCGGCGTCGGCAACCCGGTGCCGATGCACATGAGGCCGACGTCGGCCTGTTCGCTGACCTTCAGCCGCTCCCCGTTCATGAAGCTCCCCTGCCCCTTGAGGGCGGTGAACATCTCGTCGGCGGGCGGATTATACAGCACGCCTGCCACCGTCTGGTTGCCGCGACGAAGGGCGATCGAGATCGTGTAGTGCATGCCGTTGATGAAGTTGGTGGTCCCGTCAATGGGATCAACCAGCCAGCGATACTCCTGGTCCTCCCTGTCGACCGGGGGGAACTCCTCCCCGGTAAAGCTCCAGTCCGGATAGCGCTCGAACAGATGCCTGCGGATCAGAAGCTCGGATTCCCTGTCGGCATCGGAGACGAAGTCCGCGGGGCCCTTGATGCCGATCTCGATGTCCCGGAAGCGACGGAAATGACGCTGGGTCAGCTCGCCGGCCTGGCGCGCGACCGAAACCATGTCGTCGAGCACCGCCTCATAGGAAACAGCCATGAATCACCTTCGGACCCGAGAGCCGGACTGTAGCCAGACGACATGAGGGAAGGAGGACACCGGTCGTCAGGCCGGCTCGGTGTCGTGCTCGGCGATGTGCTCGAACAGGCCCAGATCCTTGAGTGCTTCGCGGAAATCGGCACCCAGGTCACTCCTGTCGAGCGCGAAGACCACGTTCGCGGTGAGGAAGCCGAGCTTGCTGCCACAGTCGAAGACCTTGCCCTCATACTTCACGCCGGTGAACTCCTGCGTCCGGATCAGGATCTGCATCGCGTCGGTAAGCTGGATCTCTCCGCCGGCGCCGCGGGTCTGCTCGCTGAGAAGGGCAAAGATCTCTGGCTGCAGGATATAGCGACCGGAGATGAAGAGATTGGAGGGAGCGTCGGCCGGCTTGGGCTTTTCCACCATGCCGGTGATGCGAAATCCGCTGTCGGGGCCGGCACCCCTGGCTACGA
>JAEYZJ010000164.1 GCA_023430705.1 Pseudomonadota bacterium
GACACGTCGCGGCTGGCGCCGGTGATGGAGACCGTGAACCCTGCCGTGACGTCGACCAGCGACATCATCATCAGGATGAAGAACACCGAGCTCGAGGCTGCGCCGACCAGCAGGAACTCGACGAGGAAGACCACGAACACCACCACGGATAGCATGTGCTCGATCACCGAATTGCGCCCGGTATGGGTGGATTTCAGCACCTCGAAGAACAGGCACACCAGCCCGAATACCAGCATCAGGTCGCCCGATGTGACCGACCACGGCACGCCCGAGACCATTGGGACGCTCAGCAGCTCCTGTTGCCAGGCGCCCGGGTTGCCGCCCATGAACAGGATGGCGAAGAAGTTGTAGACGATCAGCGGGAGCAGCAGCAGTGGCGGGATGAACGGGCCGTTGCGCGCCGCGCGGCGACCCGATGGAACGAACACGGTATTGTCGGACATCGCTGCGCTCCCCGATCCGAAACTGTTGTCGCCCGGGACAATGCCAGCCCGACCGACGAGGAGCTAGCCCCGCCGTGCGCTTTCGCACCTGGGAGTGGGACAGCGCGCCGGCCTCCTTGATCCTCACCAGCTTCGCAGGACAAGGATCACCGGGAGCGTTCGAGACTAGACCTTCAGCGGGCCGACCATCTGCTCGGGCTTCACCTCGGCGTCGAATTCCTCGCCGGTGAGCAGCCCGAGTTCGATCGCCGACTCGCGCAGCGTCGTGCGCTTCTTGTGTGCGTTCTTGGCGATCTTGGCCGCATTGTCGTAGCCGATCTTGCGGTTCAGCGCGGTGACCAGCATCAGGGACTGGTCGACCAGCTGCTTGATCCGCTCGCGATCCGGTTCGATGCCTGCGGCGCAATGGTCGTTAAAGCTCTTGGACGCATCGGCGAGCAGGCGCACCGACTGCAGGAAGTTGTAGGCGATCACCGGCTTGAACACGTTGAGCTCGAAATTGCCCTGGCTCGCGGCGACGCCGATCGCCGCGTCGTTGCCGAACACCTGGACGCAGACCATCGTCATGGCTTCGGACTGCGTCGGGTTGACCTTGCCCGGCATGATCGAGGAACCGGGCTCGTTCTCCGGGATGGTGATCTCGCCGAGCCCCGAGCGCGGGCCCGAGGCCAGCCAGCGCACGTCGTTGGCGATCTTCATCAGCGCCACGGCGAGCTGCTTCAATGCGCCCGACGAGCCGACGAAGGCGTCATGCCCGGCCATCAGGGCGAATTTGTTGGGAGCGGTGACGAACGGATAGCCGGTCAGTTCCGCGATCTCGGCTGCAACGGTCTCGCCGTACTTGGGGTGCGCATTGAGCCCGGTGCCCACCGCTGTACCGCCAAGCGCCAGCTCGTAGAGTTGCGGCAGCGTCGCGCGGATTGCCTTGAGCGCGAGGTCGAGCTGCGCCACCCAGCCCGAGATTTCCTGGCCCAGCGTCAGCGGCGTCGCATCCTGCAGGTGCGTCCGGCCGATCTTGACGACGTCCATGAATTCCTTCGACTTGGCATCGAGAGTGTTGCGCAGCAGCATGACGCGGTCGACGAGATAGCCCTCGATCGCCTCGACCGCGGCGATATGCATGGCCGTCGGATAGGTGTCGTTCGACGACTGGCTCATGTTGACGTGGTCGTTGGGATGCACCGGCTTCTTCGAACCCATAACGCCACCGGCCATCTCGATGGCGCGGTTCGAGATCACCTCGTTGACGTTCATGTTAGACTGGGTGCCAGATCCGGTCTGCCACACCACCAGCGGGAAATGGTCCTTGAGCTTGCCGGCGATCACCTCGTCGGCCGCCGCGACGATCAGGTCGCGGGTCGCCGTATCCATCAGGCCGAGCTTGTGGTTGGCGAGCGCTGCCGCCTTCTTCAGCACGCCGAACGCGGTGATGATCTCGACCGGCATCTTCTCTCCGCCAATATCGAAATTGGCGAGTGAACGGGCCGTCTGCGCCCCATAGTACTTTTCGGCTGGCACGTTGATCGTGCCCATGGAATCGGATTCGACGCGCGTGGCCATGCCGGGTGTACCTTTCAACTCAAATGCAAGCGGCCGGCCCCCGGGCGAGGGAGCCGGCCGCGCAATTCTGGTGTCGCTCGCGCAAGAGAGCTAAGCCGCCAAGCTTAGGAGTTCTTGGGCTGGAGAACCTGCCGGCCGCGATACATGCCGGTCTTGAGGTCGACGTGGTGCGGACGGCGCAGCTCACCCGAGTCCTTGTCTTCGACATAGGCGGGGGTGGCGAGGCCATCGGCGGAGCGGCGGAAACCGCGCTTCATCGGCGAGGTCTTGCGCTTTGGCACTGCCATGGTTGTTACTCCTGGTTCAACAGCATGTCGCCGAAAACGGTTCCGGCGGTCTAACAGACGGGGTCTGTCGGGAATTGGGGGCGTCTATAGAGCACAATCGTCCCCTTGGGAAGGGGCGAAATCGGCCAATTTGCCGCCGCGCCGCACCATTCCTGCCGCGCCTCAAATCCGCTAGAAGCAGCCGGACCCGCCGGGACGCGAGAACGTGACCTACTCCTTTTCCCAAGACCTCGCCAGCACTGCTGCCGATATCGAGCGCGCGCTCGACACCCTGCTTGCCGCGCCCGCCCTTTCCGGTCCCGGCCTGCCGCCCGACCGCCTCGTCGCCGCCATGCGCCACGGCAGCCTGAATGGCGGCAAGCGCCTCCGTCCGCTGCTCGTCCGCCAGGCCGCCGGAGTATTCGGCGTTCTCCCCGGGAATACAGTCACGGCCGGTCTCGCGGTGGAAATGATCCACTGCTACTCGCTCGTGCACGACGATCTGCCAGCGATGGACGACGACGACATGCGCCGTGGCCGCCCCACGGTGCACAAGGCCTACGACGACGCGACGGCCATCCTCGCCGGCGACGCGCTGCTGACCCACGCCTTCGGCCTCCTCGCCTCGGAGGCAGCCCACACCGATCCCGGCGTCCGCGTCCGCCTCGTCGGCGAGCTTGTCGCCGGGGCCGGGGCCGGCGGCATGGTCGGCGGGCAGATGCGCGACATCGAGGGCGAGACGAGTTTCCTCACCGAGCGCGCCATCGCCCAGATGCAGGCCATGAAGACCGGCGCCCTGATCCGCGCTGCCGTCCGCATGGGAGCAATCATCGGAGGTGCCTCCGACGCAGAGTTGACCCTCCTCACCGAGTATGCCGAAGCGGCGGGCCGCGCCTTCCAGCTCGCCGACGACATCCTCGACGTCACCGCGACGCCCGAGGCCATGGGCAAGGCCACCGGCAAGGATGCCGGGGCCGGCAAGCAGACCGTCGTCGCCCGCATCGGCGTCGACGCTGCCCGCCATCAGCTTGCCGAAGTCATTCACGACGCGCTTTCGGCGCTCGTCTCGTTCGATCATCGCGCCGATGGCCTGCGGGAAACCGCAAAGTACTTCGCTGAGCGCGAGCACTGACCACCCCCGATCCTGGAGCTTCTATGTCGCTTGAATCCGTGAAAGCCGACCTTGCCGTCCGCGCCCCTGACCTCAAGGTGATGGTCACCGAGGACTCGACTGCCACGGTCGAGCTGGCGGCGGCGGTACATGGCGTGGCACCGGGCCAGATCGCCAAGACGCTCGCCATCCGCGTCGGCGACAGCGAGTTCCTGCTGGTGACGCGCGGCGATGCCCGGCTCTCCAACAGCAAGGCGAAGCACGCCTTCGGCGGCCGCCCGCGCATGCTGGGCGCCGAGGACGTGCTGCGCCTCACCAGCCATCAGGTCGGCGGCGTCTGCCCCTTCGGCCTTCCCGCCCCGCTGACCATCTATTGCGACGAGTCGCTGAAGATCTACGACGAGGTGATCCCCGCCGGCGGCTCCACCCACGCCTCCGTGAGCCTGCCCCTCGCCCGCCTCGTCGAACTCTGCGGCGGCAAGTGGGCCGACGCGTGCGACGTGCCTACGCCTGCCTGAGGTTGCCCGTCAGCCACAGCACGAGGATCACCACGGCGAGCACACCCAGCCACAGCCAGCGGCGACGGGCGGCTTCGCCGGTGAGGAAGCGCTGCCAGAACGGGCTCATTCGGCTGCGGTCTTTTCAGTGTGGCCGAAGCGCTTCTCGATATAGTCGGCGACCATCTGCTTGAACTGCTCGGCGACGTCGGAGCCACGCAGCGTCGCGACCTTCTGGCCATCGACGAAGACGGGTGCGGCGGGAGTTTCACCGGTGCCTGGGAGCGAGATGCCGATATTGGCGTGCTTGCTCTCGCCGGGGCCATTGACGATGCAGCCCATGACGGCGACCGACATGGTCTCGACGCCCGGATAGCGTTCCTTCCACTCCGGCATGGAAGCCGTGAGGTGATCCTGGATTTCCTTGGCCAGCACCTGGAAGGTCTGGCTGGTGGTGCGGCCGCACCCCGGGCAGGCCGCGACGACCGGCAGGAACTGGCGGAAGCCCATGGTCTGCAGCAGCTCCTGCGCCACCCGCACTTCCTGAGTGCGATCGCCACCCGGCTCCGGCGTCAGCGACACGCGGATGGTGTCGCCGATCCCCTGCTGCAGCAGGATGCCCATGGCGGCCGACGAGGCGACGATGCCCTTGCTCCCCATGCCGGCCTCGGTGAGCCCCAGATGCAAGGCATAGTCGCAGCGCGCCGCGAGGTCCTGGTAGACCGCGATCAGGTGCTGGACGTCAGAGACCTTGGTCGAGAGGATGACCCTGTCGGGTCCTAGCCCAAGTTCCTCCGCGCGCTGGGCCGAGAGCAGCGCCGACTGGATGATCGCTTCGCGCTGCACCGCGGCGGCGCCCACCGGCCTCGCCGAAGCCGAGTTCTCGTCCATCAGCCGGGTCAGCAGCTCTTCGTCGAGCGACCCCCAGTTGACCCCGATGCGCACCGGCTTGTCGTAACGCATGGC
>JAEYZJ010000121.1 GCA_023430705.1 Pseudomonadota bacterium
GCCGAACAGGCTCCTGCCGACGACGGCGTGACCTGCCCTGAGGGCCAGCAACTGGTCGACGGCAACTGCGGGCCCGTCGCGGGCAGCGATGAGCAGCAGGCACCTGCCCAAGAGGAGTCCGCTCCGGCAGAGCAAGAGGCTGCTCCTGCCCCGGACGAGCAGGCCGCACCCGCCGAGGACGGGCAGGCTGCGCCGGCTGAAGAAGCCGCGCCCGCCGAGCAGCCGGCACCGGCAGAGGAAGCGGCACCGGCCCAGGGGCAGCAATCCACCCCCGAGCAGGGCGCCTGCCCGGAAGGCTTCCGCATCGTCGACGGCCAGTGCGTGCCGATCGAAGGTGCCGCCGAGTAACGATGCATCCGAACCCGGCGCCGCCGCTCAACTAGCGATGGCGCCGGGTTTCTCATGCGGCGGTCGGTGGAAACCAGGAGGCACAGAGACGGCACGCCGTGAGGCTGGCCGCCCAAGAGCCGACAACGTTCAAGCGTGCTGGTTCCACGCCAGGTGACGAGTGAACCGGAGGGACGCCGCCTTCGTTCTTGTCACCAGGTCAACGCAGCCGAAGAGCCGCAAATGAGCAACCACTTCATCGTCTATCATCGGGCCGCGGCGTGGCAGTTCACGCACAAGGGGCGGATCGCGGCGCCCTTCTACAGCCGGGAGGAAGCGATCGCTTCTGCGATCGAAGCCGCTCGCGAGACTGGTCAGCTCGACGCCGAGGTCGTCGTTCAGGATCCCGACGTCAGCGAGCACATGGTGTGGTCGGGCGTCGACAACCTGCGTCCGCTGCGGTGAGGGGCGCCGGTCGGAATCACGAGAGCAGTCCGACGATCAGCAGAACAGCGAGGACGTTCCCACGAGGAGAGGCACTCCCACGTTGCCGGAAGAACGGTTTGTAGCCCGCCCGGACGAGCGTCCCCATCCACGGGCCGCAGCTTCTCGTGAAGACTGTCTGGCATGGCCGGCTCCCAACCTGGCGACGCTGGAACCGGAGCGGCTAGCCTTGTTTCAAAAGCAATGCGCCGACGCGTGGAACCTGAGGCAGGCAGTCAGGTTCACTCCCGCAAGGACGACTTCAGAAGCCGACCGGAGCTCCTCCCTCTCGACGGTCGGTTTCTGTAGGGCCAACGCAGCACCCCTGCGTTGGAAGGCACCGTCTGGTGTCGCCAGCGATCCCCCAGTCGCTGAAGAGCCCCGGTCGCATGGACGGCGGCCGGGGCTATCGTGTCTGCGATGCAAAAAGATTTCCGGCACCTAACAGAGGTTAGTGAGAGTCCCCGCCGCTCGCCTGAAATGTGGCGGAGACCACGGAGGCCGCCAATGACTACCCGACAGTATCATAACACCCTGCTGGAACGGCTTAGCGACGAAGACACCCTGACCATCGGGATAGGCAGGAGGTCGGAAATGCAGATCGACTGCACCTACTGTGGCCACCACAACGCCATCGTCATGCAAGGCGGCAGCCTTGGCAGCTATCAGGTCACCTGTTCGCTCGCGGCAGCTCGCTCGCCACGGAGCAGCGGCGGGAAGACGCGGAGCCCAGCTAGCCTACCTAGGTTGGCCAGAACATGTGATCGTTCCGGAAGCAAGATGACCAACCAGCCGAGATCGCCGAAAGCGCGTGACGCAGTTCCTCGTCGAGGAGTTCGGCATGAACCTGGCAACCGCCACGGACCTCGTTACGACTGCACCCGCCGTGAAGGGCGGCAGCTAATCAAAGCGGTTGGCGGCCGGCGGGTCGCTCGCCGGGAAGGACTCGTCGACGGCTTCGTCCTGCGGTGACCACGTGGGTGGCGCGTCCCGCATTTCCTCGGGGCCGGCCTGGCGGACCTGGGTTGGAGACGTCGCGGGTCCGGGCTTCTCGCCATCCCGGAGTGCGGTCGCCGCATCCGGCGCCGAGCGGGTGACGCGATCACCATCGGGCAGCGGCAGGTAGCCCTGGCCTTGCAGCCAGTCCCGCACGATGACCTGCACGGCCTCCGCCGGCTCCATCCGGGGGTTGGGCGGCACATCCTGCGCTTCGATGAAGCGCTCGACCGCATCCATCATGTCGTCTGGGATCCAGTCCGGTGCTTTGCTCATGCTCGTGGCCTCCACACCAGAAAGCCGCGTGGGACCAAATGGTTGCGTAGCGTGGCCGATGCGACGTCTCTCCCTATCGGGGACGGTCGAGGCTGTCCGGCCAGCTGAGCAGGCCGTCTGCCCCTGCCTCCGGAAACTCGCCACTCTCGTCGAGCACGACGGTGTAGAGATTAGCCTGGCTGAAGGCGCTCCCCTCCAGCCGGGTATCCGGCGTCGGCTCCTCGCCGCGGACGATCTCCGCTTCCGCCAAGGCAGCGATGGCCCTTGCCTCGCCGGTGGACCGGGCCCTGACCACCACTTCGCCGCGGTTGGCCGAGAGCTCCCAGTTCTTGTTGTCGTCGGTGGTGGGGCGTAACCGATAAATGGGCATGATGTTGTCCCTCATGTCACCGGACAACGCCGCATGTCACCGCAGGGTTCAGCGACGAGCTGGACACGACTACAAGAGGCCGCTCTCAGCGCCCTCGCCACCGGTTCGCAGAACGGCCTGCATCGCCCCCGAGGCGCTGCTAAGGGCCCGCATTACATCCTGAAAGCGGCTGTGGCTCGCAACCTCCGGCGGAAGCGTGGATGACCGTTCTTCCAGCATGCGCTGGTTACGCTTGATCTCGGCAAGCAGCTCCTGCGCTTCGCGGGTGAGCTCGTCGGTCGGCTCGCCGGCGGCCCGACGACGAACCGCCAATGCGCGCAACCGTGCCGCGCGCAACTGCCACCCGCTGACCTGGGCCTGCACGGGCCTCACCACGCTGATGGCCATGCGGGCCCTGCCGATTTCCACGCGCTCGGCACGCTGCCGGACCCAGTTATCCTGCCTCCGCGGCATCAAGACCTCCAAATCGGTTAAAATCCGGAGCATCGGGGGTCCGACCGTCGGCCGCATTAAACGATGTTCTTGATCCATGTTAATCGCCAACGGCGGTGTTTCGAACCAACCGGTTAGCACGCTCCTGGCGGGAGAGAGGGACCCTGGAGACGCGTCTGGTGTCGCGATGACGCTTCTGCCGGAGGTCGTGGATGCACAAGGTTCGGCGCAATTTACCGAAGCAACGCGTCAGTCATGCTGGCGTTTAGGTACGACGACACTAGATGCGCCCCCGAGGACAAAGTCCGCCTGTTATGGAGCCACACGTATTTTTGTGCAGTCCTCTCGCGGTTGCGCACCGTTTTGGCGGAACAGAGTGGGGCCACGGAAGATTGTTCCCCCGCCAGCGCTGTTAAGCCGGCCACACTCTAGCTTTTACTAGGAGATTCCCATGCAAAAGACACTCCTGGGCGCGTCTACGGCCGCCCTGATGATGGCCGCTGCTACGCTCACTCCCGCCATAGGACAATCGACCACCACCACAGGCGCG
>JAEYZJ010000209.1 GCA_023430705.1 Pseudomonadota bacterium
ACGCCCGGCAGATAGGGCTTGGGCGCCGCGGTGGTGACTTCGATCGTCGTATCGTCGACGGCCTTGAGGCCAAGGCTCGAGACTTCAGCCTTGCCGGCGGTCACGTCATCCCAGTTGGCGATGCCGCTGGCGAAACTCCAGTACCAGGCGAAATCGTAGCCCGAAGTGGCGGCGCGCTGCAGCGCGAAGATGTAGTCCTCGGCCTTGACCGGCTCGCCATCGCTCCACTTCATGCCGGGGCGCAGCTTGAAGGTCCAGGTCAGGCCGTCCTCGGACTGCTCCCAGCTCTCCGCCGCGAGCGGCGTCAGCTGGTACTCGTTGTCGAAGCTGGTCAACGGCTCTTGCAGGAGCTCAGCGCCCGATGCACGCGCATAGACAGTCTTCATGTAGTCCATGTAGGTGCCGGTGGTTGACCCGCCCGGTACCGTCAGTTTGGTCTGCGCAAGCGCTGGCGCAGCGGTCAAACCCGCCGCCAACGCGACCGCGCCGACGATTTTCAGCAACGCGTTCATGAAGCTCCCTCCTTGTGTAGAGCCGTTTCCCTTGACGTCCCCAGTATCCGCCGGACAGCCGATGCACGATGGCGGCTGCCTGCGGGGTCGAAAGCGGCGGCCGGGCTCGAGACGCCCCTCCCGGTGCCGGTTCGATTGCAGCGACTGCCCCTCGGAGTGCTGCGATATGACATATGTCTGACAACTAGCCCGTAGCTTGGCAAGACGTTTTCGGCAGTCGTCGGACAAAGATTGCACCGCGTCGCAGGATGCTGAAGTCTTGGGCAAGCAAGCCTTTTCGGATGCTATCGACGCCCACCAAAGAGGCTGCGGGCAGCAGTCGCGATGGCCGCGGCGTCGATGCCGAAGTGGCGATAGAGATCGGTCACGGTGCCGGTCTGACCGAAGTGCTCGACCCCGAGCGTGATGGAGCGATGGCCGCGTACGCTTCCCAGCCACCCGAGAGCAGCCGGATGTCCATCGATGGCGGTGACGAGGGCGGCGGAGTCCGGGGCCTGGGCCAGCAGCGTCTCGACATGGGAGGTGGCGGCGAAGTCGCCATGCAGTCGGGCGCGCTGGGCGCCGTGCCATCCAGCATTCAGGCGGTCGGAGGAGGTGACGGCGAGCACGGCGACGTTGCGGCGGTCGCCGCCGACCATGCCAGCCGCGGTGATCGCCTCGCTCGCAAGCACCCCCTGGTAGGCGATGATGGCCTCGCAGTTCGGAGTGGGCGGCACGAGCCAGTAGGCGCCGCGGATGATGTCGCCGGCGAGCCCCGGCGTCACCGTGCGGGGCAGCTGGTCGATGACGCGGGTCGACAGGCGCAGGTAGACCGAACCGCCCGAGACGTCACGCGGCCAGTCGGCGAGATCGGCCCGGTCGGAGCCATCGCGCTGCATGTAGTCGAAGCTCCAGTCCATGATGACGGCCAGCTCGTCGGCGAAGGCGGGCTCGAAGGCGGCTAGCCCGTCCTGGGCCATGCCGATCAGCGGGGTGCCGATGGACTGGTGTGCCCCCCCTTCGCCGGCGAGCGACACGCCCGAGGGCGTGGCGACCAGCAGGAAGCGGGCGTCCTGGTAGCAGGCATAGTTCAGCGCATCGAGGCCGCGGGCGATGAACGTGTCATAGAGCGTGCCGATGGGCAGCAGGCGCTCGCCGAAAAGCGAGTGGCTGAGGCCTGCCGCACCCAGCAGCAGGAACAGGTTCATCTCCGCAATGCCCAGTTCGATGTGCTGCCCGGTCGGGCTGAACTGCCACTTCTGGGCGCTGGGAATGCGCTCCTTCTGGAATACGTCGGCCATCTTGCGGGTGGCGAAGAGGTGGCGCCGGTTCACCCATGTGCCGAGGTTGGTCGACACGGTCACATCGGGCGACGTGGTGACGATGCGACGCGCGAGGTCGCTGTCGGACTTGGCGATGGCGTCGAGGATCTTGCCAAAGGCAGTCTGGGTGGAGGTGGCCGCGGTGCCGACGAATTGCGGGCCGATGGCCGGCACCGGGGGCGAGGCAAGGCGGCGCGGCTCGGGCGAGTTGAACGACACCCCGGCAAGGAACGCTTCCAGTTCGGTCCGCGGCAGGTCCAGGCCCTCGAACCGATCCCACTCGTGGCCTTGGCGGATGTTCATCGAGGCCCTGAGGCTCTCGATCTGCGCCCCGGTCATCTGTCCGGCGTGGTTGTCCTTGTGGCCGGCCAGCGGGGTCCCCCAGCCCTTGACGGTATAGGCGATGAACACCGTGGGCCGGTCATCGGTCACGGCCTCGAACTGCTCGAGCAGCGACTCGACGCAATGCCCCCCGAGGTTCGCCATGAGGTCGGCCAGCTCCGCGTCGGTGCGGCGTCCAAGCAGGGCGGTGACAGGCCCCTGGTCGCCGATCTCGTCGTTCAGGCGTTCGCGCCAGGCCGCGCCGCCGCGGAACATCAGCGCGGAGTAGAGGTCGTTGGGGCAGGCATCGATCCACTGGCGTAACCGCTCGCCAGCGGGCTCAGCGAAAGCCCGGCGCTGCTTCGCCCCATATTTCAGGGTTACGACCTTCCACTCGAAGGCGGTGAAGATCGCCTCAATGCGCTGGTAGAGACCTTCGCGCACGACGCCGTCGAGGCTCTGACGGTTATAGTCTATGATCCACCAGCAGTTTCGCAGGCTGTGTTTCCAGCCCTCGAGCAGGCATTCGTAGATATTGCCTTCGTCGAGTTCGGCATCGCCGACGAGCGCGATCATGCGACCCTCGGCACGTTGCTTCGCCCATGGCTTGGCCCGCACATAGTCCTGGATCATCGACGCGAACGCGGTGAAGGCGACGCCGAGGCCGACCGAGCCGGTCGAGAAGTCGACGTCGTCGGTGTCCTTGGTGCGCGAGGGATAGGACTGCGCGCCGTGATAGCCGCGGAAGGCCTCGAGCTTGTCGAGGCTCTGCTTGCCGAACAGGTACTGGATGGCGTGGAAGACCGGGCCGGCATGCGGCTTGACCGCCACGCGATCCTCCGGCTTCAGGATGCCGAAGTAGAGTGTCGCGAGAATCTGGGCCAGGGAGGCCGAGGACGCCTGGTGGCCGCCCACCTTCAGCCCGTCGGGGTTGGCCCGGATATGGTTGGCGTGGTGGATCATCCAGCTCGAAAGCCAGAGCGACTTGCTCGCAAGAGCCTCGATCATTGCAGTCCGATCCGTCGCCAATTCTCTCTCCATAACGGCAAGTTGTCCGACATGAGACTGGGCTAGCGGTGGCGCCGGTTTCTGCCTATTCTTGCCTTCTTTCCGATGTCCGGCGCAGTTTTCCGCCAGCCAGAGCCGCACGAATGGCAGATTCCGCCAAGTCTTTGACCAGCATCGACCGGCGCATCCTCCGGGCGCTGCAGCAGGATGGGCGGATGACCGTGCAGGCCATCGCCGACAGGGTGGGGCTCTCGGCCTCGCCATGCCTGCGCAGGATACGCCAGATGGAGGATGCCGGCATCATCTCCGGCTACAGCGCGGTGGTCGACCAGCGCACTGTGGGGCTGCCGGTCTCGGTGTTCATCTCGATCAAGCTCGAGCGTCAGCGGGCCGAGGAACTGGATCGGTTTGCCGACGCTATCGCCGGTTGGCCCGAGGTGATGGAGTGCTACCTGATGACCGGTCAGTTCGACTTCCTGCTGCGCGTGGTCTGCGCGGACCTTGCCGCGTACGAGCAGTTCCTGCGAATGAAGCTTACGCAGGTGGCGGGGGTGAGCTCGATCGAGTCGAGCTTCTCGCTGGGGCAGGTGAAATTCTCGCGGGTGCTGCCGATCTGACGCAGCGACCGCCTCCGGTCCCGGTACGGTTTGGCGACAACACAGGACTACATTCTCATGCAGGCGGATAGCATCGTTCTGGGCGCGGGCATCGTGGGCGTCAGCGTGGCGCTGCACCTTCAGATGCGGGGCCGCGCCACGGTGCTGGTCGACCGCCGCGGGGCCGGGGAGGAGACCTCCTACGGCAATGCCGGCCTGATCCAGCGCGAGGGAGTGCTGCCGCATGCCTTCCCGCAGGGCATGGAGGCGCTGTTCCGCTATGGGCTCAACAACCGCACCGACATGCACTACCACCTGTCTGCCCTCCCCAGGATCGGGCCGTTTCTCGCCCGCTACTGGTGGCATTCACGGCCACGGAACTACCGGCGGGTGGTGGAAGCCTATGCACCGCTCATTGCGGCGTCGGTGAGCGAGCATGCGCTACTGATCGAGCGGGCCGGCGCCGACGATCTCATCGAGCGCAAGGGCTGGTATCTCCTTTATCGCAGGGCCGCCGCCCGGGATGAAGCCTATGAGCGCGCCGAATGGCTGGCGCGGGATTTCGGCCTTGGGCATGAAAAGGTCGAGAACACCATCATGCGCCAGCGTGAACCGGGCCTCGGAGTCGACCTGGCCGGGGCCTTGCACTGGACCGATCCGTGGA
>JAEYZJ010000259.1 GCA_023430705.1 Pseudomonadota bacterium
GCCGAGGTGATGGCCGACGCCGGGATCGCCGACATCTTCCTGCCCTACAACATCGTCGGCGCACGCAAGCTGGCGCGGCTCAAGGCGCTGAACGAGCGGGTACTGCTCACGGTGACGGCGGACAGCCCCGAGACCGTTGCCGGCTATGCCGGTACCTTCACGGCCGGCAAGCCGCTCACCGTGCTCATCGAATGCGACACCGGCGGCGGCCGCTGCGGGGTCCAGACCGCGGCGCAGGCGCTGGCTCTCGCCCACCAGATCGCGCTGGCGCCGGGGCTCCGCTTCGGTGGCCTCATGACCTACCCGCCGCTCCATGGCGTGGAGAAATCGAACGCCTGGATCAACGAGGCGCTCGCGGTCTTCGGGCAGGCCGGCATTGCCGTGCCCCGGGTCAGCTCCGGCAACAGCCCCGACATGTGGGCGCCCGGCGGTGGACCGGTGACCGAGCGCCGTCCGGGAACCTACATCTACTACGACCGCTTCCAGGTGCAGGAAAAGGCGGCCACCCTTGATGACTGCGCGCTCACCGTGCTCGCGACGGTCGTCAGCCGGCCCACCGCCACCCGTGTCGTCATCGATGCCGGCTCCAAGTCGCTGAGTTCGGACCTCTTCAACCTCTCCGGCTACGGCCTCGTCATGGGCACCGAACTCACGGTGAAGTCGCTCTCCGAGGAGCATGGCGTCATCGAGTTGCCCGAAGCCTCGGACTGGCCGCGCATCGGCGACCGGCTCCGCATCATCCCCAACCATGCCTGCGTCATCTCCAACCTCTTCGACACCGTGACCCTAGTCTCCGGCGACGATGTGCGGGAAACGCTGCCCGTTGCTGCCCGCGGACGGGTGGACTAGAACTCGTGCCGCCCGGGGGGAGGGGCAGTCCACATGGTCGCTGAATGGTCTGATCGCCTGACGCTGTCGAGCCAGTGGCGCCCCGCGGTCGAGGGCTCCGGGGCCCGTTACCGCCTGGTGCTCCGCAACGATGGTAGCGAGACGCTGCGAGACTTCCGGCTCGGCTTCTCCGGCCCGGCCCGCATCAGCGACGACGCCGACATCATCGGCGCCCGCGTCGTGACCCAGCTCTCCAACTTCTGCGAAGTCGCCCCGGCCAAGGGTTTCGCCCTCCCGCCCGGCGAGGCGTGGACGATCGACATACTGAAGCTCGACTCTCCCATCCGGCACTGGACCGACGGCACCACCACCGGCTTCATCGTCCTCGCCGATGGCAGCACGCACGCGGTGCGCACCCTTCCCACCGAGCACGAAACCGGCGACAGCCGGCGCAGGAAGGGGACGGCCATCCACGCGGTCCCGGATCGCCCGCCGGTCCCGGTGTCCATCGTTCCATGGCCCCGGTCGGTCGAGGTCTCGGGTCGCCGCACCGTTCCGCAGGGCCTCGCTCTCGTCGCCAACGGCAGCTTCGGCCGCTCCGCCGTCGCGTCCTTCACCCGGCTGACCGAGCGGCTCTTTCCCGGCGAGGGGCTGGTGCGGACCGCCCACGAGGGTGGCCTGCCGGTCGAGATCGTTACCGGCGCTGGGGGCAGGGAAGGGTACGCGGTCGATTTCAGCCGTGACCGGGTCCGCCTCACCGCCGAGACGGAGACTGGCGCTCTTTATGGCCTTGTCACCATCGGCCAGGTTCTGCGCGGTGCGCGTCTCGAGCTCGGCAAGCTGGATTTCCCCACCGCCGGTCACATCGAGGACGAGCCCGCCATGGGCTGGCGCGGCAGCCATCTCGACGTGGCGCGCCGCCTCTATTCCCGCGACGAGGTCGAGCAGTTCCTCGCCATCCTCGCCTGGAACAAGCTCAACGTCTTCCACTGGCATCTCAGCGACGACGAGGCCTGGCGCGTCGAGATCGACGCCTTCCCCCAGCTCACCGGCAGGGGGGCCTGGCGCGGCTACGGCATGGCCGTTCCGCCCCTGCTCGGCTCCGGGCCGGAGCGCACCGGCGGCTACTACACCAAGGCGGACGTCCGGGCGATCGTTGCCCTCGCGGGCTCGTGGGGCATCGACGTCGTGCCCGAGATCGACATGCCGGGCCACTGCTATGCCATGCTCCAGGCCATCCCGGCGCTGCGCGACCCCGGCGAGAACGCGCCCTACCACTCCATCCAGAGCTTCCCCAACAACTGCCTCAACCCCGCGGTCGAGGCGACCTATGGCGTGGTCGAGACCATTCTTGCCGAACTCGTCGAGCTCTTTCCCTCGCGCTACTTTCATGTCGGGGCCGACGAGGTGCCGGAAGAGGCCTGGCACGCCTCGCCCCTCGCCAACGGGCTGCGCAGGCAGCTCGGCGTCACCGGCGCCGCTCCGCTTCAGGCCCTTTTCCTGCAGCGCCTTCAGGCCTTCCTCACCGCGAGGGGCAAGGTCACCGGGGCATGGGAGGAAGCGAGCCATGGCGGCGGCATCGACCGGTCGAACTGCTATCTCGTCGGCTGGCGCACCGCCGATGGCAGCCAGGCCTTGGCCGCCGAGGGCTATGACGTCGTCGTCGCGCCCGGCCAGGCCTACTATCTCGACATGGCCAACTCCGACGACTGGGCCGAGTGCGGTGCCGGCTGGGCCGGCTGGTCGTCGCTTGAGAAGACCTACGGCTTCGAGCCGGCAGCCGGCTGGAGCGAGGCCGAGCGCAGTCGACTGCTCGGCGTCCAGGCCTGCATCTGGTCCGAGCCGATGACGGATCGGGCCGTCTTCGATCGGCTTGTCTTTCCGCGCCTGTCGGCCATTGCCGAGACCGGCTGGAGCCACCATCGCGACCTTGCCCGCTTCAGCGCCCTCGTTGGGCTGATGCCCAACCTCTACGGACGCTACGAAGGGTTCTAGGACGTCCTCCGGAGCCGGAAGGCAGCAAGGGCGGGGATTGCTCCCCGCCCGGCACGACTTGCTTCGACAATGTGGATCA
>JAEYZJ010000278.1 GCA_023430705.1 Pseudomonadota bacterium
GCGTGGAAGTTCGAGTCTTCTCGACCGCACCAGGGTTCTCCGGAACACTGCAGGCCAAAACGAACGGCTCCCTTCGGGGAGCCGTTGTCGTTTCAGGGCCTCGTGAGGCTGCCAGGCCGACTGATGCGCCGCGCGACAGGCGCGGTCGGATTGAAGCGTTCACCGACCCGCCGTTAGCGATCGCCGATTCGATGGCCTTGCCTCGCTACCGCCCCTTCCAGCCGAGCAGTCGCATCGCGTTGAGGGTGACGAGCACCGTGGCTCCGGTGTCGGCGAGGATCGCGGGCCAGAGCCCGGTGATGCCGAGGATGGTTGTGACGAGGAACGCCGCCTTGAGGCCCAAGGCCACGGTGATGTTCTGCCAGATGTTGCCCATGGTCGCCCGCGATAGGTCGATCAGGTTGGCGATGTCCGTGACGCGGCCGTGGAGGATCGCCGCGTCCGCGGTTTCGAGTGCGACGTCCGTACCGCCGCCCATGGCAATCCCTACGTCGGCAGCGGCGAGGGCAGGGGCGTCGTTGATGCCGTCGCCGACCTTGGCCACCCTGCGGCCCTCCGCCTGCAGCCCGCGCACGATCTGCTGCTTGTCTTCCGGCAGAAGACCGGCACGCACCTCGATGCCGAGGTCGGCGCCGATGGCCTTCGCGGTGCGGGCATTGTCGCCCGTCAGCATGATGGTTCGAATACCATCTGCCTTCAGCCGGTCGAGGCCTGCCCTGGCGTCGGCACGCGGCTCGTCGCGGATTGCCACCAGCCCGGCCACGGAGCCGTCCACCAGCAGCACCGAAACGGTCTTGCCGGCGTCGGTGAGTGTGACGACCTGGCGATCGATGTCTGGTCCAGTCGTCCCATGTTCTGCAGCCGCCGCAGGCGAGAGCAGCAACACCTCCTTGCCGCCCACCCGGCCGCCGACGCCCTTGCCGGCGATTGCCCTGGCGTCTGTAGCCGGTAGCACGGGCACCCGCGTCTCCCTTGCTTCTCGCAGGATCGCCACGGCCAGCGGATGGCTGGAGCCCGCCTCGAGCGCTGCCGCGAGCGCCATCACCTGCGCTTCGGTGCGGCCGAACGCCACCACGTCGGTTACCGTGGGCTTGCCTTCCGTCAGGGTCCCGGTCTTGTCGAGGGCAACCGTGTCGATGCTGCGCAGCGCCTCGAGCACCGCGCCGCCCTTCATCAGCAGCCCGCGCCGCGCGCCGGCCGAGAGGCCTGCCGCGATCGCGGCGGGGGTCGAGATCACCAGGGCGCATGGACAGCCGATCAGGAGGATCGCCAGCGCCTTGTAGATCCACTCCGCCCAGTCGCCGCCGAGCAGCAGCGGCGGCAGCACGGCGACGAGCGCGCCGATCACCAGCACGCCCGGCGTGTAGTAGCGGGAGAACCGGTCGATGAACCGCTCGGTCGGCGCCTTGCTCTCCTGCGCCTCTTCAACGAGGCGGATCACCCGGGCGATCGTGTTGTCGGCTGCCGTAGCCGTGACCCGCACGCGGAGCACGGCATCGGTATTGATGGTGCCGGCAAACACCGTGTCGCCGACGCCCTTCGAACGGGGCACACTCTCTCCGGTCACAGGTGCCTCGTCGACCTGGGAGTGTCCGTCCACGACCGCTCCATCCGCTGCGATCCGGTCGCCCGGACGCACAAGGATGATGCTGTCCACCGCAAGGTCTGCGGCAGGCACCTCCGATTGCACCCCCTCATGTTCGACCAGTGCCGACTTGGGTACGAGGTCCGCCAGCCCCCTGATGCTGGCGCGCGCCCGCCCCGCTGCGACGCCCTCGAGAAGCTCGCCGACGAGGAAGAGCAGGACCACGGTCGCCGCTTCCTCCGTGGCGCCGATGAACACCGCGCCCACGGCGGCGATGGTCATCAGTGTCTCGATCGTGAAGGGCATGCCGCGCAGCGCGGCCGCGAGCGCCCGTTGCGCCACCGGCACCAGGCCGACGAGCATTGCGAGGATGAAGGCCCAGTGGCCGATGCCGGGGATCAGCCGGCCGGTGAGGTAGGCGGCGACCAGTGCGCCGCCGCAGGCGAAAGTCAGCACAGCCTTACGGGTCTGCCACCACCGCCCGTCGATGGCAGCGCCGTGTCCGCTCTCATGGTCGTGACCATGGTCGTGCCCCTCGGGAGCCTGTTCATCCCTCGCGGAGGCTATCGAGTAGCCCAGCGCCTTCACCTCCCGCTCGATCGTGCTTCTCGCGATCGGTCCCGAAGCCGTCACCGTCAGTGTACCGGCGTTGAGTGATACCCCGGCTTCCGCCACGTGGGGCAGCCGGCGCACGGCGCCCTCGATCGTGTTCACGCAGGCGGCGCAATCCATTCCGCCGACACGGAACTTGAGTTTCCCAGGGGTAGTGGACACGGGAGCGTTCCTTGGCATTTCGATCATGTCCGCCTACATCTAGGACCTCTAGCCACTAGAGGATCAAGAGGCGCGACGAATGAATCTCCCCATCGGCGAACTGTCCCGGCTCACCGGCGTGAAGGTCCCCACCATCCGTTTCTACGAACAGATCGGCCTGATCGATGCACCGCCCCGCACGATGGGTAACCAGAGGCGCTACGGCAGGCGGGAGGTAGAGCGGCTCAACTTCATCCGCCACGCGCGCGCACTCGGCTTCGAGGTCGATGACATCCGCGAGCTGCTGGAAATGTCCGGCAAGCCGCAGGACTCCTGTCATCAGGCCGACAGCATCGCGCGCAACCACCTGGCCGAGATCGATCGCCGGATCGCCAGCCTCACCGCGCTACGCGGAGA
>JAEYZJ010000290.1 GCA_023430705.1 Pseudomonadota bacterium
TCCGCCTGCTCCGTGATACGCGTGAGGGCCGCCTGGCGCGTCGTGCCGCGGGCGGGGCGGGCCATATAGGCGGTTCGTTCGGGCCTGTCGAGGGGCGGCGGCCCCAGGCGCCCGGTCTGCAGGGGCCCCGCGCCTCCGGGCCGCCCCGCTTTTTCTTTCACGCGGCCCGGAACCACGCTACGATCACGAGGTTATGCGTCGCACACGGGGGCTTTCGGCTAATTGACCGACGACAGGGGGCGCAGGGCGGTGCGATACAGCCGGAGCAGCAACGCCGAGGCGCGGCTGGCCGCGATCATCGAGTCGTCATACGACGCCGTGATCGCCAAGGACCTCAACAGTATCATCACCGACTGGAACCCCGCGGCCGAGCGCATGTTCGGCTACACGGCCGAGGAGGCGATCGGCCGCTCGATCACCATGCTGATCCCCGGCAACCTGCGCGACGAGGAAACCGAGATCATCGGCCGCATCCGCGCCAACGAGCGCTTCGACAGCTACGAGACGGTGCGGCTGCACAAGGACGGCACGCGCGTCCACGTCTCGCTGACCGTCTCCCCGATCCGCGACATCGACGGTCTCGTGGTGGGCGCCTCCTCGATTGCCCGCGACATCACCGCCGCGCGCGAGAGCGAGGCCCGCATCCGGCTGCTGCTGCGCGAGATCAACCACCGCGTGAAGAACCAGTACGCCGTGATCCTCTCGCTCATCCGTGAAACCGGGTCCCGCTCGGCCACCATCACCGAGTTCCAGGAGAAGGTGCGCGAGCGCATCACCGCGCTGGCCGCCTCGCACGATCTGCTGGTGAAGTCGGAATGGTCGGGTTCGACCCTCGCCGAAATCGTCAAGGAGCAGCTCGCGGTGTTCGGCCACGAGGAAGTGGTGGTCGTCAGCGGCCCGCTGATCTCGGTTTCGCCGACGGCGGTTCAGAGTCTTGGCATGGCCTTCCACGAACTGGGCACCAACTCGGCCAAGTACGGCGTGCTCTCCGGCCGCGGCGGCACCATCGAAGTCTCCTGGGGCATGCAGGCCGACCCCGATCCGTCGCTGGAGATCCAGTGGCTGGAGCGGTTCGATCCGCCGCTGCCCGAGGCGCCGGCGCGCAGCCGCGGCTTCGGCACCGTGGTTCTCGACCGGGTCACGCCGCTCTCGCTCAACGGCCACTCGACCCTCGAGCGCAGCGCCGACCACGTCCGCTGGCACCTGTCCTGTCCATCTCGCGCCGTCATCGAGGGCGAGGACGACTAGCCCCGGTTCCGGCCTCTCTCACTGCGCCAGGAAGGCCGTCGCGGCTTCGATCAGGAGCGGCGACTGGATGACGGAATAATGGGTGGTTCCCGGAAGGATGGCGAGCTGGCTCGCCGGACGCAGGGAACCATCGAGGCCGGCATCCCGCTGGCCGCCCCCCAGCAGCTTCCAGAACTCCACCATGTGCTCGGGCCGGATCGAGTCGGCGTCGGCAAAGACCAGCAGCGCCGGCGCGGCGAGCCCCCTGATGCCCTCGCTCCAGTCCTGCTCGCCCTCGTTCATCGCGGCGCTCTTTCGCATCATCCGCTCCCAGTCGACATCGGGATAGAGCTCCGCCAGCGGCGAGGCCGCCAGCTGCTGGCCGATGGCGGCGGCCGTGTCCGTCATCCTGAGGAAGGCCTGCCGCACCTCGGGATAGTTGCCGTCGGTGCGGAAGGCGACCGAGACCGGCACGAGCTTTTCGACCAGCTCGGGGTGCCGCATCGCGACCTGGAGCACGATGGCGGCGCCGAGCGAATAGCCCATGAACCGCGCCTTGCCGATGCCCAGGTGCGCGAGCACCGCCGCGACGTCGTCGGCCATCCTCGCGCCCGACCAGGGCGCGTCGGTATCGGTGCTCAGTCCGTGCCCGCGCAGGTGGATGGCGATCACGCGGTGCGTCCGCGCCATGCCGCGCAGCGGCGCCCCGAAGGTGTCGGACGGGTTGACCCCGCCATGCAGCAGGACGAGCGGCGGGCCCTCGCCGTGGATCTCGTAGTGGATCTGCACGCCGTCGACCGGGACCTTGCCCGTGTTGCCGGTGCCGTTCATTGCATCTTCTCCTGCGCTGCGGGCGATGGCGGGACTCGCGGCGACAGCCGCGGCGGTAAGGGCAAGGGCGAAAAGAGCACGTCTCTGCAATGCCGTCCTCCTCTTGCTCAGCGGGCCGCGAGCAGACGCTCCAGCCTGTCGATGGCCTCCATGGTGCCGGCCGCGAAACCACCCTCCCTTGCGAAGGCGAGGTCCGCGGCCTGCTCGAAGAGGGCGCGCAACGTGAAGATGGTCTCGTCACCCGACGCCTCGAACGTGAGCGTCGCGAGGTAGCCGGGCGGCCGGCCGGCGATCGGCGTCGCCTCGGCCGGGCGGAACGGCCGGTAGACGATGCGCTCGGGCGCGACGATCTCGACGAACCGGTACTGCACGCGGTGCTCCCCGCCGTCGGAGCGGTGCATGGTGACATGCCACTCGCCGCCCGCCCGGAACTCGAGCCGGGTGATGGTGGAGGTGAAATTCTCGGGCCCCCACCACTGCGCGAGGAGATACGCATCCTCGAAGGTGCGCCACACCAGCGGGCGCGGCGCCTTGAGGCGGCGGGTGATGACGAGTTCGCGCCGTTCCGCCGGGTCCGTGCTCATGGCGTCAGTTCCTGCCGCCCGATGTGTCGGCCGACTGCAGCCGCTCCAGCAGTCCGTCGAGCCGGTTGAGGCTCGTGTCCCAGAACCGCGCGAACTCCTCGATCCAGTCGAACGCCTCGCGCAGCGGCGCTGCCTCGAGGCGGCAGGGGCGGAGCTGGCCGTTGCGGCCGCGGCTGATGAGGCCGGCGCCCTCGAGCACCTTCAGGTGCTTGCATACCGCCGGGATGCTCATCTCGAACGGCGCCGCCAGCTCCTTGACGGATGCTTCGCCGTCCATCAGGCGCATCAGGATGGCCCGGCGGGTGGGGTCGGCAATGGCGGAGAGCGTGACGCTGACCCGATCGGGCTGCATGCTTATTCCTAACCAAGTGGTTAGCTAACTGACTGGTTAGGTACAACGGCGGGAGCGCGCTGTCAACGTACCGGGGCGCCTTCGTCAGACGAAGAGGAGCCAGGCGGCGGCCATCACCATCGTCAGCAGCGTGACGACGGCGCCGGACCTCGTGAACTCCCAGAAGGAGATGGTGAAGCCGTAGTCCTTGGCGCGCTCCACCATGATGATGCCGGCCAGGCTGCCGAAGACCACGAGGTTGCTCGAAAAGTGCGTGCCGAGCGAGAGCGCCGCGCCATACTGCGCGTCGCCTTCGGAATGGAGGTAGGGCACGAGCATCATCACCGCCGGATTGTTGCCCACGATATTGCTGATGACGCTGCTGACGAGGAACAGCACGAAGGGCTTGTCGAGGTCGATCCCCGACTGTGCGAAGTGCGCGAGCAGCGTCTGCGGCAGCCCCGTGGCCGACATCGCTGCGTTGACGATGAACAGGGCCATGATGAGGAGGAGCAGGTCCCCGTCGACCTGCCTCAGCATGTCGCTCGAGGAGATGCGTCGGCTCAGGAGCAGGAGGCCCGCGGCGGTGAGCGCGATCAGCTCGCGCGGCCACGGGCTGAAGATGAAGGCGATGACGACCGCCACCGTGACCACGACGGCCTTGGCCGTCTCGATCCTGGAAAAGGGCAGGTTGTCGAGGTTGTCGGCAGCCGGGCGATTGCCTGCTGCTGACGTCTCGCCCAGCTGCCAGCGCCCGCGATAGAGCCAGCTGACCACCATCCAGATGATCGGCAGCGACAGCAGCGCCGGCAGGGCCGTGATCTGGGAGACGGCGGCAAAGGAGAGGTCCAGCTTCTGCGCCGCGATCATGTTCTGCGGGCTGCCGATGATCGTGCCCGATGCGCCGGCATTGGCGGCAAAGCAGAAGCCGAGCAGGAACGGGATCGGGTTCAGGCCCCGACTGAGCGTGATGGACATGAGCAGCGGCGTCATCGCCACGGCGACGACGTCGTTGGTCAGGAACGCCGCCAGCACGCCGCCGATCGCGATGAGAATGGCGAGCAGGGTCGGCGGCGAGACGGAGGCTGCGGCGACCTTTCGCGCCGTCCAGCCGTAAAAGCCGGACTCGGCGAAGGCCGCAGACACGACCATCAGGCCGAAGAGCATGCCGATGCTGGAGTAGTCGATGGCGTCCCACGCGGCCCTGGGGGCGATCTTGCCGGCCGCCAGCATCGCCAGCGCGCCGACGAGCGCGGCGCCCGTGCGATCGATCTTGAGGCCCGGCAGGCCACCCAGCGCCATGGCCAGATAGACGAGGAGGAAGATCAGGATCGTGAGGTCCATCGCGTCTGGTCGGTTCCTCCAGGGCCGGCAAGCGGCCGGGATGGGATGCGTCGCTCCCCGACCTAGCACCCCCGCCCAGGGCACGACTTGCCGTCGGTCAAGAATGGCTGCCGGCCCCGGCCGATGGCTTTATGCCCGCCGTCCGATGTGTCTAGATCGGGGTTGACGGTCGCCGGTGCGACCGTCCCACGGGGGCGCGCGATTGGACAGCGACACCACACCGACGGGGGCGGAGCCGGCTGCCGGCGGCGATGTGTTCCGCATCCCCGGCTTTTTCGCGTTCTGGTCGGCCGAGACGGTGTCGGCCTTCGGCAGCTATGTGACGACGCTCGCCGTCCACACCACGGTGGTGCTGCTGCTGGGCGGCACCGCGACCGATGTCGGCCTCGTCACCATGGCCGGCCTGCTGCCCAACCTGCTGCTCGGCCCGGTGGCGGGGGCGCTGGTCGACCGCTACCAGCGGCTGCGGGTGTTGATCGTCACCGATGTCGCGAGCGGCCTCCTGCTCTGCCTGCTGCCGCTGCTCTGGATTCTGGGCCGGCTCGACATCCCGGTGCTGATGGTGCTGATGTTCGCCACCAACGTCTCGGCGATCCTCAACAGCGCCGCGGCCCAGTCGGTGCTTCCCAGGCTCGTGCCGCGCCGGCATCTGCTCGCCGCCAACGCCCGCATCGACCAGGGAGCGACCGTGGCCCAGACCTCCGGCAGCCTCGTCGCCGGCGGACTGATCGCCCTGCTCGGGGCGCCGCTGGCCATCCTTGCCGACGCGGTGTCCTGCTTCGTCTCGGCCGCCGCCGTCGCCACGGTGCGCCTCAAGGAATCGCCGCAGCGCCCGCAGGGGACGCTGCGCACGCTGCACAGCGAGGCGGGCGAGGCGCTGCGCTGGCTCTACCGCCACAGCCTGCTCGGCCCGCTCGCCATCTCCACCCACGTCTGGTTCTTCGCCACCGGGCTCGTCGGCACCGCGATGGTCGCCTATACCCTCAGGGCCGAGGCCCTCGGTCCCTTCTGGCTGGGCTTCGTCTACGCGGCAGCCGGGGTGGCGGGCCTCGCCGGCAGCTTACTCGCCGTGCCGGTCGGCCGCTGGCTGGGCGAGGGTGCGACCGTTATCGCCTGCCGCGCCCTGGCCTCACTCGCCTGGGTTCCGGTGGCGCTTCTGCCCGACCAGCCGCCGTGGTGGCTGGCCGTCGCCCTCCTTGCCGGCACTCAGGCGCTGTTCGGGCTCAGCATCGGGGTGGAGAACGCCAGCGAGGCCAGCATCTGGCAGCGCACCATTCCCGACCCGTTGCAGGCGCGCGTCGTCGCCACCCGCCGCTCGGCCAACCGCGCCATGATCGTCCTCGGCGCGCCGGCCGGCGGCCTCATCGCCGACAGCGCCGGTTTCGGCGCCGCGTTCTGGACCGGGGTGGCGGTGTTTGCGGTGGCGGTCGCCGTCCTCGTGCTCGTCGGCTTCCAGAAGGTGCGCGAGGAGCACGGCTGAGGCCGCCCGCCGGAAAGCAAAAACCCCGGCACAAGGCCGGGGTCTTTGGAGGATTGGTGGAGCCAAACTCATCCGAGAAGCCCCGATTTCCGGGCGTCTACATAGCCCGAAATCGCCGGACTCACAACTCAGCCCACAAGCATGGTTACCATCGAGAGTCGCAGTAGGGTGTGGCGCTGGTCCGTCCAACAACCCCTCCGCCGATTGCCCCGTGGCGACTCATGTTACTGTCCCCCCGAAATATCTGCCCGCCGCTCTTTAACCCGGTGGCCGTGGTCACCAAGTCAGGCGTGGGCAGCAACTAGGGCGCACAGGGGCGACATACAGTTGACAGCAGGGCAGATCGCGCATCTCGAAATGATTCAAGGCGCGGTATCGCGCATGGCGGGCAACGCTTTCGCGCTAAAGTCCTTGGCGGTGACTGTGGTTGCGGCTGTCATCGCCTTGTCCGGATCGGACGGTGGTGCCGCGCACTCCGCTACCATCGCGCTCGTAAGCATCGCGCCCATCGTCCTCTTCTGGTTACTGGACGCGCATTACATGCGCATCGAGCGCGCCTACCGCCACCTCTTCGACGCGGTTCGCCGGGGCGATGGGGTGGAGCCGTTCGCCATGGACTCCCGGCCCTATTGGTCGAAGGTGGGCAGCATCGCGCGGGTGGGCGTCTCATCCATGGTCATGGCGTTGTACCCCGCTCTGATCGTGGTGCTTTTCGTTCTATGGCAGGCGTCACAGACAGGAGTCGTTGCGAATGCCGGATGACCAGTACACGGCGCTCGTTCGCGCCCTGATGGGGAAGCCCAACACTTCGGTGCCGCCCAATCTGTCGCTGATGGGTGCTTTTCTATCATCGCCTCCGCCGCGCCCCACGGCCGGGCCGACCCCGCCTCGCGCGCCGCTCGGTAACTCATTGATGGGATTGTTTCAGTCCTCGCAGGGCAATGCGCTGATGCCACCGCCCCGGTCCGGTGGTAGCCTGCTACCGACCCCAGCCGGCAACTCGTTGATGGGCCTGTTCGCGTCACCGGAGCCTGTCAGGGCTCCTACCCGGCGCAAGACCTACTTCTCCTTCCACTATGATGACGTGATGCGGGTCAACAACGTCAGACAGGCGTTCCGGATATTCAGCCCGGATAAGCCGGGCGCTATCACGT
>JAEYZJ010000324.1 GCA_023430705.1 Pseudomonadota bacterium
GCGTTTGTAGTCATTCCGTCGCGTCCTTGTTCTCGGTGTTGCGTAGAAAATCCTCGAGGCGGTCGGTGCGGCCTTCCCAGAGGCGGCGCTGCTCGGCCAGCCAGCCGTCGATCAGCCTCAGCCGGTCGCGGTCGATCTCGCATGTCCGCACCCGGCCGCGCTTGGCGGTGCGGATCAGGCCGGCGTTCTCCAGCACTGCGATGTGCTTCATGAACGAGGGGAGAGCCATGGCAAACGGCTCGGCCAGCTCGCTGACGCTGGCCGATTGCCGTCCGAGCCGGGCGATGACCGCCCGGCGGGTGGGGTCCGCGAGGGCGAGGAAGACACTGTCGAGCGATTGTTGCTGAGCCATACGGCTAAGTATCGCGATCTGTCACTTAGCGCAACGGCTAAGTGACATTCGGACTGGACGACCAGCGCGCATCGGATATAAAGATATCTTTATATCTCGTGAGGCTCGATGAACGATACGACTGATCTGGTGGGAGTGCTGCGCGCGGCAGGGGAGACGACCCGGCTGCGGCTTCTGGCCTTGCTCGCCGACGGAGAGCAGTCGGTCAAGGACCTCACCGAAATCCTGGGGCAAAGCCAGCCGCGCGTTTCCCGCCACCTCAAGCTGCTCGCGGACGCCGGGCTCGTCAACCGCAATGCAGAAGGGGCCTGGGCCTACTACGGCCTTGCGCCGGACGGCATCGGCGGCGACCTCGCGCGCTGGCTGATCGAGCGCTGGTCCGCCGACGATCCCGATCGCGCCCGCGACCGGCAGCGACTCGAGACGGTGCGGCTGCACCAGGCCGAGCAGGCGGCCGAGTATTTCGCCAAGGTCGCCGACAGCTGGGATCTGCTGCGCTCGCTCCATGTCTCCGAGGAAGCCGTGGAGGCGGCCATCGTCGGCGCGCTGCGGGGTAGGGTGGTCGACACCCTGATCGACCTGGGCACCGGCACCGGGCGCATGCTGGAACTGCTCTCCGGGCACTACCGACGCGGCATCGGCATCGACGCCAGCCGCGAGATGATCGCGGTGGCGCGGGCGAAGCTGGCGCAGGGCGCCATCGGCCACGCCCAGGTCAGGCTGGGCGACATCGCTGACCTCGATACCACCGCCGGTCGTGCCGACATCATCGTCATCCACCAGGTGCTGCACTATTTCGACGATCCCGGGCGGGTGCTGCTGCAGGCGCGACGCGCGCTCAGGCCGGGCGGCGAGATGCTGATCGTCGACTTCGCTCCCCACGCGCTCGAGTTCCTGCGCACCAACCATGCCCATCGCCGCCTCGGCATGTCCGAGACGCAGATGGCCGGCTGGGCCAGGGCGGCCGGCCTCGAGGTCGCCGAGCTCCAGAGATTTCCGCCCACCAATCCCGCCGAAGGCCTGACCGTGTGCCTGTGGCGCCTTACCGACGAGACGGACCGACCTACATGAGCACCGACTACACCGATCGCCCGAGCCGCCGCAGCCCGGACGCCCGGCCCGATTTCCTCGTCTCGTTCGAGTTCTTCCCGCCCAAGACGGACGTGATGGAGGAGCGGTTCTGGGATTCGATCCAGAAGCTCGCGCCGCTGCGGCCGCGCTTCGTTTCAGTCACCTACGGTGCCGGCGGCTCGACCCGCGAGCGGACACTGCGCATGGTCAAGGAAGTGAAGGCGCAGACCGGGGTCGACGCCGCGGCGCATCTCACCTGCGTCGGCGCCAGCCGGGATGAAGTCGACGCAGTCGTGCGCGGCTACCAGGAGGCGGGCGTGTCGCGCATCGTGGCGCTGCGCGGCGATCCGGCCGAGGGCATCGGTAAGCCGTTCACGCCGCATCCCGAGGGCTACCGGAACGCCGCCGATCTCGTCGCCGGCATCCGCCGGATCGGCGACTTCGACATCTCCGTCGCGGCCTATCCGGAAAAGCACCCGCAGAGCCCGGACTGGGCCGCCGACATCGACAATCTGAAGCGCAAGCTCGATGCCGGGGCCACGCGGGCCATCACCCAGATGTTCTTCGACAACGACGACTATTTCCGTTTCGTCGACCGGGCCCGCGCCGCCGGCATCTCTGCCCCGATCGTGCCGGGCATTCAGCCGATCCACTCGTTCAGGCAGATCTCCGGATTCGCCGCGCGCTGCGGCGCCTCCATCCCCCGCTGGGTCGCTGACCGGTTCGAGGGGTTGGACGAGGATCCCGAGACCCATTCGCTGGTTGCCTCGGCGGTCGCCGCCGAACAGGTGCTGGAACTGGTCGACAGTGGAATCACCGAGTTCCACTTCTATACGCTGAACAGGTCCAACCTCGTGCTGGCGCTGGCGCGGTTGCTCGGCTACCGCCCCGACTGACATTCAGGCCACGTTCAGGTCCGTTCAGGCATCGTTCATCGCCGGGGCAAACCGGCGGCCATAACATGGCCACGTTATTTCGATTCCGTCCGGGGCGAGGGTGGACGGGCAAGTTTGAAGGACAGCAGCCTATGAAACTCGATGGCAAGGTGAAGGGCGGGCTGGCTTGGGCCGGGCTGGTCGTCATCCTCGCGGTCCCCGCCGCAGACATGATCTTCGGCAAGTCCGATTCCGGCAGCGCGGCTACCGCCGTAAGCGCCAATTCCTCGGCTCCGGCCGGTCAGAAGGCCCCGGCCTTGAAGCCGTCCGGTACGGTCGATCCGATCCAGACAGCCAGCACGTCCGGGGACGCCGCGGTCGACAAGTTCCTCCAGTCCGGCAAGAAGCTGCCCGCGTACATCTCGGATGGCGATGCCGTTCAGCCTGCCGCCGCCGCAGCGCCGGCCAAGGCCCCTGCCATCAAGGCCCCGGCGATCGCCGGGCCGACGACGGTCGCGGGCGCGCCGGCCGAGGCGCCGCCGGTTCCGCTGCCGCGCAGCGCACGTCCGCAGGGCACCCAGGTCGCCGCCCTGCCGGCCGCCGAGGAGAAGCCCCTCGTCATCGACGAGAACCAGCTCCAGCGTGACCAGGCCGCGGTCGACCGCTTCCCGCTCAGCGACAGCCGGGGCGACGTCGTCACGTCCGACCAGCTCGAGGAATGGGATACGGGCTCGCTGGCCGAGTATCTCGAGCGCAAGGGTCTGATGACCGAGACCTCGAGGCGTAATCTGGACCGGAGCCGCGATCCTGACGGGTTCTACCTCGACGAGGTGCCCAACGAGGTCACCCGCCCGACGCGCGAACTCGACTTCTTCCTGTTCTAGCGATCAACGGCCGCCCCCTGCGGGCGGTCGGTTCCCGGGGGCGACGATGCAATCAGCCGCATGCCTCAAGGCTGTCAATTTCGCATTCGGCAGCTATTGTTCGGGCCGAATGGAGAAGCGCATGTCGGTTTGGCAGCGTCTGGCGGCCATGGTGGGATCGGCGTCCGAGCGAACCGGCATTGTCGGGTCGTTCGTGAACGCGCTCGACCCGGACAACTGGCTGCCGGGTGGCCGTGACGCCGCCTTCACGCTGGCCCTGATCGCGCTGTCGGCCAAGATGGCCGTCTCGGACGGCGTGGTGACGGCCTCGGAACTGCGGGCGTTCCAGCGCACGGTGGAGATACCGGACGGCATCGAATCGCAGGTCGACAAGCTGTTCCGCCTGGCACAGCAGGATGTGGCTGGGTACGAGGCCTATGCCAAGAAGATCCGCCGGTTCTTCGCGGACAGTCCGGAGACGCTGGAGCACGTGCTCGACAGCCTGTTCTTCATCGCGACTGCCGACGGCATGATCCACGAAGCCGAGCTCGAATACCTGAGAAATGTCAGCGACATCTTCGGCTTCGATGATGCCCGGTTCGAGCAGTTGACCTCGCAGCACGTGCTGTTCGATCGCGGCGCCGACCCGTTCATCGTCCTTGGGCTCGATCCGAGCGCCGACCGCGACGAGGTCAAGCGCGTGTACCGGCTGCTTGTCGCCGAGCATCATCCCGACCGGCTCATCGCCAAGGGCGTGCCGGAGGAACTGATCGACGTCGCCACCAGCCGGATGGCGGCGATCAACAACGCCTACAACCAGATCATGAAGCGCGCGGCTTGACGGGCTGCGCCTCGCTCCCCCATATGCGCCCTGCCAGTTGACCGGGTGGCCGCTCCTGTTTCCGTAGGAGAGGAAAGTCCGGGCTCCATCGAAATACGGTGACGGCTAACGGCCGCCGGGGGCGACCCCAGGGAAAGTGCCACAGAAAGCAAACCGCCTCGGCCTGCCGAGGTAAGGGTGAAAGGGTGCGGTAAGAGCGCACCGGGCGTCTGGTAACAGAAGCCGCACGGTAAACCCCACCGGGAGCAAGACCAAATAGGGATGACGCGGGGCTTCGGCCCCAGCCTGTTTCGAGGCCAGATCATCCGGGTTGGTTGCACGAGCGTGCCAGCAATGGCCGCCATAGATGAATGGTCACCACGTCGCGGTAACGCGGCCCTACAGAACCCGGCTTATAGGTCAACTGGCGCGCCGATGTAGGGGCGCACCCTGCCCCACGTCAAGCGCGAAGATCAGGTGAGGAGCGGCTGCGGACGCGGCTTGGTGATCGCCTGATAGGCGAGATTGATCGCGGCCATGCGGGCTGTGGCAACGTCGATCAGCTCTTCCGGCACGCCCTTGGCGATCAGGCGGTCGGGATGGTGCTCGGCCACGAGGAGGCGATAAACCCGGCGCACTTCCTCGGGCGGCGCTTCGTGCGACAGGCCTAGAACCACATAGGGATCGACGCCCTCTTCAAGCATGACGTGCTGGGCCGCGATCTGCTCGAAGCGCACTTCGTCGAAACCGAAAATGGAACTCACCGAGCGCAGGTAGGCGAGTTCGGCC
>JAEYZJ010000332.1 GCA_023430705.1 Pseudomonadota bacterium
CCGCGATGGCGATGTCGAGACGCTTCGGCATCGCCACCTGCTATCAGAGCAACACTTGTGTGCCGATCTCGACCACGCGTCCGGTCGGGATGTGAAAATACTCCGTCGCGTCGGTGGCGTTCTTCGAGAGCGCAATGAACAAGCGGTCGACCCAGATGGGCAACCCTTTGGGCGACGCCTTGAGGGACCTGCGGCTCAGGAAGAACGAGGGCGACATGATGTCGAACTTCCACCCGAGCTTGCGCGCCAGCGCCAGCGCCTTCGGAATGTTCGGCGTCTCCATGTACCCAAACGTCACCACTACCCGGTAGAACAGGTCGTTGTAGGCGTCGATCCTGATCTTTTCCTCGTCCGCGACGCGCGGCCGGTCCGAGGTCAGCACGGTCAGGATGACGTTCTGCTCATGCAGCACCTTGTAGTGCTTGAGGCTGTGGAGCAGCGCCGTCGGCGCGCCTTCGATGTCCGAGGTCAGGAACACTGCCGTCCCCGGCACCAGCGTCGGCTTCTTCTTGGCGAGATTCTCGACCAGAAACTCGAGCGGTACCTCGTCGCGGCGCGTCTTGTCCGCGAGCCGCTTGCGCCCCGCGATCCAGATGCCCATCAGTGCCGCGACCACCGCGGCGACCACCGCAGGCACCCAGCCACCCTGGAAGATCTTGAGCACGTTGGCGGCAAAGAAGGCGCTGTCGAGCACGAGAAACGGCACGATCACGATCAGCACCGCGATCGGCGCCCAGTTCCACCGCCGCCACATGACGATGGCGAGGAGCACACCGGTCACCAGCATCACGCCGCTCACAGCGATGCCGTAGGCGTTCGAGAGCGCTGCCGAGCTGCCGAACGACACCACGAGGACAAGCACCAGCACTAACAGCAGCGTGTTGATCTGCGGCATGTAGATCTGTCCCGACTGCGTGTCGGACGTGTGCTGCACCGTCATGCGCGGCAGGAAGTTGAGGGCGATGGCCTGCTGCGCGAGGCTGTAGGTACCCGTGATGACGGCCTGGCTCGCGATCACCGTCGCCACGGTGGCGAGGATCACGAAGGGCAGCAGGAACCAGTCGGGGTGCATCTGGAAGAACGGGTTGTCCGTCTCGCCCACGCCGTGGAACAGCACGTAGGCCCCCTGCCCGAAATAGTTGAGCAGCAGGCAGGGGAACACCATCGCGAACCAGGCGATGACGATCGGCTTCCGCCCGAAATGCCCGAGGTCGACGTAGAGCGCCTCCGCGCCCGTGACGGCAAGGAAGATCGCCCCGATCACCACGAACGCAATCGGCCAGTGCGTGACGAGGAACTGCGCTCCATAGCCCGGGTTCAGCGCCAGCAGCACCTCGGGCTTGTCGATGATGTGCATGAGGCCAGCGATTCCAAGGGTCAGGAACCACACCGTCATGATCGGCCCGAAGGCGATCGAGATCTTGGCCGTCCCGAACCTCTGCACGAGGAAGAGGCCGCAGATGATCACCACCGTGATCGGCACCACCCACCGGGTCAGGTGCGGGGCGACGAGTTCCACCCCTTCGACCGCCGACAGCACGGACATGGCCGGGGTGATGATCGCGTCGCCGAAGAACAGCGCGGCGCCCAGCACGCCGAGCGCCGACACCCACGCACCGCCCTTGGCAAAGCCCGACTTGGCCAGCGACATCAGCGAGAGCGTACCGCCCTCGCCCTTGTTGTCCGCCCGCGTGACAAAGAAGATGTACTTGATCGTCACGGTGAGCGTCAGCGCCCAGACGATCAGCGACAGCAGCCCCAGCACTTCCGCTTCGGTCGAAGCGGCCCCCGGGCGCACGGCCATCGCCTGCCGGAAGGCGTAGATCGGGCTCGTGCCGATATCGCCGTAGACGACGCCGAGGGCGCCGAGCACAAGAACGGGGAGCTGCTTGTTATTGGCGTGGCCGGGCTTCTCGGTCGCCCCGGCAGCACCGACGGTGGGAGTGCCGGACGAGGTCTGCGTCATGTGCCCTTGCTCACCCTGTGATAGGGTGGGCGGCTCTCTACACCCACCTGCGCAAGCACTCAACGGTCAAAGTCGGCCGAAGTTCAGCATTTGCGGCAGGGTAGTTATGCAGTTCTTGCGGCGGCGCGCACGTCAAAAACAGAAAAGGGGCGGCGCCATGGGATACGCCGCCCCTGCCGGGGTACGAAAGGAGGAGAACCCCGGGGAACCCGTTCGGGCTTAGGCCGCCTTGGAGGTACCGGCGGCGTCCGCTTCGCGGGCGGTTTTGGTGGCGTTCGTCCACCAGACCAGGTTGTCGAGCAGGTCGGGCACGAACATGTCGAACTTGCCCTTGGCCTCGTCCCAGGTCTGCTGGCCCATCATCAGCGGGATGAAGTCCGAGCCGCCGATATGGACGGCGTGGCGCACCGGCACGGCCTGCAGTTCGACCATGATGTTGCGCAGGTGCTCGATGGCGCGCGCACCACCGACCGAACCGTAGCCGACAAAGCCGACGGCCTTGCGCGTGAAGGGCTTGTAGGCCCAGTCGATGGCGTTCTTGAGCGCGCCGGTGATCGACCGGTTATACTCGGCGGTGACGATGATGAAGCCGTCGAACTCATTGAGCTTGGCCTGCCACCTGGCGGCGATCTCGTTCGGCGTCGGCATCCAGAGGTCCGAGGCTGGGGCATCGAACAGCGGAAGCGGATAGTCGGCGAGGTCGACGAGTTCGACATCCACATCGCCGCGCGCGGCAGCGTGGTTCGCGATCCACTTCGCGGGCTTGTCGCCGAAGCGGGTCGGGCGGACCGAGCTGATGATGACCGCAATCTTGGGTTTGGACACTTGCTGCACTCCAGTATCTAAATGTGACTAGAAGCAAATAAGTGCCCAGGGGTGCTTTCTGCAAGCGGGCACTTGGACGCGCCGAGGGCACAGTCCCCGCCCCCGGTAACAGGCCTGTACCCCCGGTTTCATCTCTGTAATCAAAGCAATTTCAGGCGTTTGCGCGCCGAGTTCGATCCGGTGGCGCGCCGCGGTGACCGATTGGACAGTGCGACGGAAAGCACTGTTCACGGGCCGTGAACGCTCCCCGCGGTTACCTGAGGCCGAACGAATAGGTCCAGGCCAGCGCCTTGAGTCCGGAGGCATCGAGCTCGGGATGCCGGGGCTGAAGCTGCTCTATGGCGCGTTCGGTGAGACTCTTCTTGGAGCGCTTCTCGAGCCCTTCGACGGGCTGCTGCAGTTCCTCGAGCAGATCCAGGATGCGCTGCTTGAGCTCGATGCCCTCCGCCGAACCGAAGCGCTGAATGAGGTGGGGTGTCTTGGCGCGCGGAAACGGTGACGTGCCAAATCCCGTGTAGAGCACCAACGCCTCGTTGATCGGATCGCTCATCGCCTGCTCGTAGGCCAACGCTACCAAACCCATATGCAACCTATCCCTGTTCTGGAAAGCCAGAACTTGGTCCATCCACGGTTGCAACGAGCTAAGCAGGCTAGGCGGCACTTGATCGGATTTTGCATGCCGGCACGGGTTGACCGTTAACGCTTGTGCGCCAGCGCCGGCTTGCCGCGATTCACTTGCCGTCGCCAGCCCCGGACGGGACGCGCTGTCGGGCTAGTTGAACCAGAAGGCGTAGCCCCACAGCGAGCTCCCGAAGACCCGGTTCGCTTCGGCGAACGTGTCCGGAGACACCACCGGTCCTTCCTTGAGGAACGGGAGCGCATCGTAGCCGGTGATCAGCATCACGAAGTCCGTGCGCGTGGCATTCTCGAAGTAAGCCTTCAGGTCGAACCCCTGCTCGAAACGCCAGTGCGGGACGAGCAGTTCGCCCGAGAGGATCCGGTCGGCGGCATCGAGCGTGGCCAGCCAGGCGGCTATCATCTCCTCGGTAACCGGCGCATCAGGCACGAGCGATGTCTGCCCGGGGTTGGGGATCAGTTCGCGGTTGTCGTCGGTCTCGAGCAGAATCGCTTCCCAGTTGCGGCGGGAGAGATCGGTGATGCCGGTCAACCGCTCCAGCACCCGCTTGAGGCGCGGCGGCTCGATCACGGGAAAGCTCAGCGTATGGATGGCGGCAAGCGCATCGGCGATGGCGTTGTCGGTCTGCGGATCGAGCATCAGCGTCGAGGTCGAGCGCGTGTGGTCCTGCATCGGCAGTCCGGCAGCCGGGAACAGGCGGTGGAAGGTCGCGTTCACCAGCTCGCTGAAATCGTGCGCCAGGAGGTAGTCGGCCTGCGCGGCCGCCACCTGCGAATATCCGGCCAGCCAGTAGGCGTCGGCCCTGTCGAAGCCGATCGTCGCATCGGGCGGCAGGTCCTGCGGCGCCAGCGCACCGAAGAGGCTGGCGAGCACGCCCCCGATGCTCTCCTCCTCCGCGATACTGCCGTCGCCGTCGAGGTCGATGCGGATCTTCAGCACTTCGACGGGCATGACGTAGTCACCCATGTCCGCCGCAAAGAGCAGCGCCGTCCGGGCCTCGTCCATGTCGGTCACGAGCCGGGCGAGCAGTTCGCGCACGTTGTCGTAACTGATCGGTTCGGGGTCCGGATTGGCGGGAACGGGAATGATCATCGCCGGCCCGATCGGGCCACCGCCGGGAGCCACGAAACCATGCCGGTAGAGTCCCTGCGCAAGATGTTCGACGGCCTGCGCGAACTTGATCAACCCGATCCCGAAGCGGCCTTCCTGGTCATAGCGTTCGTCGAATGGCCGGAGTTCCTCCAGGCCCTCGGCCAGCGTCCCTGCGTAAAGGTGCTTGCGGGCCAGGTCCCCAGCCTCTCCGGCGACCGCCGGCACGCAGAGGAAGGCAAGCAGGCAGGCGACGACGGGCTTCAACATGAGCAGACCTTCCTATCTGGCGGCCAGCTCGAGCCACTGATCCTCGTCGAGGATGCGGAGACCGAGTGCCTGTGCGTCCTTGAGCTTGGAGCCGGCCCCCGGGCCGGCGACGACGATATCGGTGTTCTTGCTGACCGAGCCGGCGACCTTGGCGCCCAACCGCTCGGCCATGGCCTTGGCCTCGCCGCGGGTGAGCTTCTCCAATGAGCCGGTGAACACGATGGTCTTTCCGGCAACCTCGCTGTTCGCCGAAACGGTCACGACGTAGGGCCTCGGCCGCACCTGCTCGAGCAGACTGTCGAGCACGGCGACGTTGCGCTCGTTGTCGAAGAAGTCGCGCAGGGTCTCCCACACGGTGTCCCCGATCCCGTCGACCGAGGGGAATACCTCATGCAGGTTCCCGCCAACGGCCGCCGCTTCGAGCCCCTTCTCCCGCAGCTCCCCGATAGTCGAGAACGTCTTCGCGAGCACCGCGGCCGTGGTTTCGCCGATATGGCGGATGCCGAGCGCGAAGATGAACCGGTCGAGCTCGGGCTCGCGCCGCGCGTCGATGGCGTCCAGCAACTTGCCGAGGCCCTCGAAGCTGCGTTCGCCGACCGAGCGGGTACTTCCGCCGACCTTTCCGGCAGCCGCCTTGCGCAACCGCGACTGCTCTTCCCGTCGCGCCGCAAAGGCCGCCTGCACTTCGGCGCGCCGGTCCCTGAGGGTGAAGATGTCGGCGGCAGTCTTGACCAGCCCCGAGCTGAACAGCAGTTCGATGTTCTCGGCGCCAAGCCCCTCGATGTCCATGGCGCCGCGCGAAGCGAAGTGCTTGAGCTGCTCCACCGCCTGGGCCGCGCAGATCAGCTCGCCGGTGCAGCGACGGCGGGAATCCTCCTTGCCCGTCTTCTCGTTCATCTCACGCGTCGCGGGTGAGCCGCAGACGGGGCAGACATGCGGGAACTGGTAGGGCACCGCATCGTCGGGCCGCTTCTCGAGCACGACGCGCACGATCTGGGGGATGACATCCCCCGCCCGCTGGATCACGACGGTGTCGCCGATGCGGATGTCGATCGGCACATCGCCGCGGATCGGCAGCCCGTTGCTGTCGATGCCGGCGATGTAGTCCTCGTTGTGGAGGGTGACGTTCTCCACCACCACGCCGCCGACCCCGACGGGCGCCAGCCGCGCCACCGGCGCCAGCGTGCCGGTTCGGCCGACCTGGATGTCGATGGCGCGCACCGTGGTGAACGCCTGCTCGGCCGGAAACTTGTGCGCGACCGCCCAGCGCGGCTCGCCGCTCGAAAAGCCCCAGCGCCGCTGCAGCTCGAGGTTGTCGAGCTTGTACACAACGCCGTCGATGTCATAGCCGAGCGAGGAGCGCAGTTCCTCGATCTTCCTGTACTGCGCGATCAGCTCGTCCACCGAGGTCGCCCGCACCATCAGCGGGCTGACCTGGAAGCCCCACTCGGCGAACTTCTGCACCGCCTCGTACTGCGTGGGCGCCGGGTCCGCCGTGGTGTAGCCCCAGGCATAGGCGAAGAATCGCAGGTTCCGGCTCGCGGTGACGGCCGGATCTTTCTGGCGCAGCGAACCCGCGGCCGTGTTCCGCGGGTTGACGTACTCCTGCCCGCCGGCCGCGGCCGACCTCGCCTTGAGGGCCTCGAACTCGGCCATGGTCATGTAGACCTCGCCTCGAATCTCTATGGTCGACGGCCACCCCGTTCCCTCGAGCCGGTGCGGAATGTCTGCGATGGTGCGGAGGTTCGCCGTGATGTCCTCGCCCACGGCCCCGTCGCCGCGGGTGGCGCCCTGGACGAACACGCCGTTCTCGTAGCGGAGCGAGGCGGAAAGCCCGTCGATCTTGGGTTCGGCCGTGAACGCCAGCCGCAGGTCCTTGTCGCGCTCGAAGAAGCGCCGTCCGCGCTCGATGAAGTCGGCCACGTCCTCGTCGGTATAGGCCTTGGCGAGGCTGAGCATGGGCACCGCATGGCGCACCTTGCTGAAACCCTCGACGGGCGCGCCTCCCACCTTGTCGGAGAGCGAATCGGGGCGCTTGAGTTCCGGGAAGGCGATCTCGAACGCCTGGTAGCGGCGCTTCAGCGCGTCGTATTCGGCGTCCGTGATCTCCGGGGCATCCTGCTCGAAATACGCCTTGTCGGCAGCGCTCAGCAGCGCGTGGAGCCGGTCGAGCTCCGCCCTGGCCTCGGCCTCGGAGAAGCTCTCGATCTCACGCCCGTCAGAACTCACGATACCTCCGAAATCAGCTTCCCGGCCGCCGCGCGCGCCTCGTCGGTCACTTTAGCGCCCGCCAGCATGCGCGCCACCTCTTCCTGCCGTGCCTTGCCGTCGAGGCGGCGGACATGCGTGCGCACGAACGCCCCCTCTTCTATCGCCTGCTTCTCGATCATCAGGTGGCTCTGCGCCCGGGCCGCCACCTGCGGCGCATGGG
>JAEYZJ010000343.1 GCA_023430705.1 Pseudomonadota bacterium
CGAGAAGCAGGCTCAGTGCTGGGAGGCGCATCGGCGAATCCGGTGTCGTTGCTATTGTGGGGCGCAGGGTTGCGCTCTATTTGCGGCGCGAATGTGCAATGGAGATCATTGATTTGGCCACGCCGCAAATCCTCGTGGATGCTGATGCCTGCCCGGTGAAGGACGAGGTGCTGCGCGTGGCCGAGCGGCACGGGCTGGTCGTGACCTTCGTTGCCAACTTCGGTCTCCGCCCGTCGCGCGACCCGATGATCCGCAGCGTGATGGTGCCGCAGGGCGCGGACGCGGCGGACGACTGGATCGTCGAACATGCCGGGGCCGGCGACCTGGTCATCACCTCCGACATCCCCCTTGCCGGCCGGGCGCTGAAGCAGGGGGCCACCGTGATGGGCCCGACTGGCAAGCCGTTCACGGAGCAGTCCATCGGCATGGCGCTCGCCATGCGCGAGCTCAACCAGCACCTGCGCGAAACCGGCGAAAGCAAGGGATATAACGCCGGATTCACCGCCAGGGACCGCGCCAGCTTCCTGCAGGCTTTCGACGCCGCCGTGCAGCGGGCCAAGCGTCAGGGCTGACGCGGGCGAGGCCGGCTACGCGGTGATGATCGCCCGGACGTCGGCTTCGACGAGGTCGAGGACACGGTTGATCGCCGCCACCGCCGCATCGGGGTCGGTCGCAGCAATGGCGTCCGCCAGCTCGCGGTGGGGCGGGAACGAGTCGAGGCCGAAGTCGTCCCGACCGAAGGGGGACTCACTGGAGCGCTCAAGGGCGTCGTCCAGCCGGTGGAGGATCTGGCCAAACATCGGGTTGCCGGAGGCTTCGTAGATGGCGCCGTGGAAGGCGTGGTCGGCCTCGTGCCAGTTGCGGCGGGCATCGACTTCAGCGATCAGGATGTCGCAGAGGCGCGAGATTTCGGCGCGCTGCTCCGCGGTGGCGTTGACCGCCGCCTTGCGGACCACGTCCTTCTCGAGCGCACGGCGAACCTCGATCAGCCGGATGAGCGCCTCGCCCTCGAGCCTGATCATTGTCGGCACGAGCCCCTTGGACGTCTGCACCCGGGCCGCGAGGTAAGTCCCGTCGCCGCGACGGCGCTTGATGATGCCCAGGCCTTCCCAGCGATTGAGCGCCTCGCGGATGGTGGAGCGGCCGACGCCAAGTGCGGTTGCCAGCGACACCTCCGGGGGTAGCCGGTCGCCGACCCTGAGGCCGGCACGCTCGATCATGCCGGCAAGCGCATCCAGCACCGCTACGCCGCGCGTGCGGGTCTCCAGCCGTTCGAGATAGTCAAGTGCTCCGTCACGTCCCACGCCGGCACCTCTGCTTTGCTGGCTGCTTTCAGCACAGTTGCGCGGCTTTGTCAGCCGTGCTGACGCTGGCGCGCGGGTTCTTCATTCAAATCGAGCAGTTCGACGAGCGCTTCAAGCAGGTAGTCCATCTGGGGCTTGCTGTTGTAACCTTGGACAGACAGACGCGCGATATAGTGATCCTGCCACTGGAAGATCGGGATTTCGATCTTGTACCGCTCCCACAACTGCGTGTGCACTTCCTTTGGATCGCATTGAGGGATCGGCATGGCGACCAGCTGCGGCGCAGAGAACTCCGGCGTCGACAACGGGGGCAGCCCCGTCAGTTCGCCCAGCCGGGCCGCAGTCTCCTGCGCCAGCGCGGTGCAGGCGCGTTGCACCTGGGACCAGTCGTGCTCGTTGCGGAACTCGATGGCCGACGGGATCGCCAGCATCGCGGATGGGTCGCGTGTGCCCTGCATCTCGATCTGGTCGATGAAGGGCGAGTTGCCGAAGGGGCCCTGGATGCCGGGTGTCTTGTTGTCGGTGGTCCAGCCGTGGCTGATCACCAAAGGATCGAGCAGCACCTGCAGTTCAGGGCGGGCATAAAGGAAGGCCGAGCCCTTCGGCGTCATCATCCACTTGTGGCAGTTGCCTGAGTAGAAATCGACGTCCAGCGCCGGCAGGTCGAGGGGAATGTGCCCCGGCGTATGGGCCCCGTCGATCACTGTCCAGATACCACGCTTCTTCGCCTCGGCGATCGGTCGGGAGATCGGGAAGACCAGTGCCGTGGGCGAGGTGATATGCGAAAGGAACAGCACCCGGGTGCGCTCGGTCATGGCCCCCACGATCGCATCGAGGAACGCGTCCTCGGACACGAATGGCATCGGTACCTTGACGACCACGACCTTGGCGCCCGTCTTGCGGCAGACATAGGCCCAGGTCTTTTCGAGCGCCGAGTACTCGTGGTCGGTCGTGAGGATCTCGTCGCCTTCCTTGAGCGGAAGCGACTGCGCCACGACGTTGAGGCCGCCGGTGGCGTTGATCACGCCCACGACGTTGTCGGCGGTGGTGCCGAGGAACCCGGCCAGTGCCTCGCGCGGGGGCTTCATCAGTTCGGTCAGCCGGCGGCCGAGGAAATCGACCGGCTCACCTTCTAGTTCACGCTGGAACCGTTGGTAGGTTTCGAAGACGGGGCGGGGACACGCGCCGAACGAGCCATGGTTGAGAAACGTCACGTCCTCGCGAAGGAGGAAGTGCTTGGCAAGGTTCGAAGACACGTCAGCGCCCTTTCAGGGTTGGGTCGAGTGCGTCGCGGAGGCCATCGCCGAACAGCGTGGTCGCCAGAATGGTGATGGCGAGGGCGGCGGTAGGAAAGACTGCCATGTGCCAGTAGAAGAACATGAAATTCATGCCGACATTGATCATCTGGCCCCAGCTCGGGGTCGGTGGGGCCACGCCGATGCCGAGGAAGCTGAGGCTTGCCTCCAGCATCATGGCGCCTGGAATACACAGGACGAAGCCGATGATGATCGGCGAGAGCGAGTTCGGGATAAGGTGCCGGCGGATGATGTACCAGGGGCTGGCGCCCAGGGCCTGGGCTGCCTTGATGAACTCCTTCTCGCGGAACACCTTCACCTGCGCCCGTACCAGCAGGCAAACATTCACCCAGCCGAACAGCGCAGCGATGGTGATGATGGTGAAGAAGCCGCCACCGGTGAGAGCGCCGAGCAGCATGGCGGCGAGCAGCGAGGGCACCACCGAGAACAGCTCGATGATGCGCATGATGATCCAGTCTGTCTTGCCGCCGAAATAGCCGGCGAGCGCCCCGAGCGGGATGCCGATGACGAGCGAGAAGCCCGCTGCGGCAAAGCCGATCAGCAGCGACACCCGCGCCCCGTAGACGATGCGCGTGAAGAAGTCGCGGCCGAGGTCGTCGACGCCAAACCAGAATTCCGCCGACGGGAAGGCCAGCGACTGCTGCAGGAATGCCTGCTGCGTAGGGTCGGTCTTGGTGAAGAGCGGGGCGAAGATCGCTGCAAGGATCAGCACGATCAGCACGATGCCGCTGCCGACCGCCGCCTTGTTGGCGGTGAACCGGCGCCAGGCGAAATAGGCGGGACTGCGCTGGCGCTCCGTCGGCTTCTCGACGACCGTCGTTGCGGCTTCCGCGTTCGTAGTCATGCAGAACCTCCCGCACGGATTCGTGGGTTGAGCCAGGCGTAAGCGATGTCGCTGATCAGGTAGGCAACGCAGAAGGCGAGCGTCACCATGAGGATGAGAGCCATTTCGAGCGGATAATCACGGTTCTCGATCGATGAGACGAAATAGCTGCCAAGCCCCGGCACGCGGAACATTGCCTCGACGAAGATCGAGCCGGTGGCGGTGCCGATGAACATGGGCAGGAACACGGTGACCATCGGGATGGCCGAGTTGCGCAGCACATGCTGGAAGATGATGCGGCGTTCGCTCAGCCCCTTGGCGCGCAGAGCCGTGACGAATGGCCGGTTCAGAGTATCGAGCATGGCGGATCGGGTGTAGCGCGCGTAGGTGGCGAGCGGGATCATGGCGTAGGCAGTGATCGGCAGGATCCAGCGCTCCGGCTTGCCCCAGCCGCTGGCCGGCAGCCATTGCAGCCAGACCGCAAAGATCAGGATCAGCAGCATCGAGATGACAAAGACCGGGATGGTTAGGCCCAGCGTCGACACGCCGGAGGCCAGATAGTCGACCCAGGTGTTGCGCCGGAGCGCGGCGGCCATGCCGAGCAGGATGCCGAGCGGCGCGCCGATCAAAACGCCAAGCCCGCCGAGGATGAGACTGGGTGGCCAGGCATTGGCGAGCAGGCTGAGCACGGTCTCACCCGGCGCCTGGTAAGGAATGCCCCAGTTCCCCTGCAGCACGCCGGCCATGTAGTTGGTGTATTGCACCCAGAGCGGCTGATCGAGACCGAGGCGGGCGTTCAGCGCCGCCTTCACCGCTTCGGACAGCGGCATGTCCTTTTCGGTGAACGGTCCGCCGGGTACCGCATGCATCATCAGGAAGACGATGATCGAGACTGCAAAGAAGGTCACCGCGATCGAGATAAGCCGGCGGAGGATGTAGGAGAGTACGTTCATCGGATCACCTCGTCACCAGGGCTTCGACCAGGTGGCCGGGCGCTACGGCCACCAGTTGCGGCATCGGTCCCGGTACGAAATTTCCGCTCAGCTCGGCCGACGCGTATTGCGGCGTCGCCTTATCGATTTCGGTCTGGGCTAGGAAGGTGCGCTTCCGCCGTTCGCTCGGGTTGGTAACCGGAATGGCATCGAGCAGAGCTCGCGTATAGGGATGCCGCGGTTCGGAAAAAATGGTGGCCGTGGGGGCCTGCTCGACCACGCGGCCCTTGTACATCACCACCACGGAATCGGTGAGCGAGCGCACGACGCTCAGGTCGTGGCTGATGAACAGCATGGAGAGGCCCATCTGCTTTTGCAGCTCCTTGAGGAGCCCGATGATCTGCGCCTTCACCGACACATCAAGCGCCGAGGTCGGCTCGTCCGCCACCAACACCGACGGTTCGAGGATTAGCGCCCGGGCAATGGCGATGCGCTGCCGCTGGCCGCCCGACAGTTCGTGCGGGTAGCGGTTACCGAAGCTGGGGTCGAGCCCGACTTTCTGCAGCCAGTCGAGCGCCAGGGACTCGCGTTCGCGCGGGGTCAGCATGCCGTGGATGTCGAGCGGCTCGGCGATGATCTGGCTCAGCGTCATCATCGGGTCGAGCGCGGAGTAGCTGTCCTGGAAGACGATCTGCATGCGGCGGCGGAAGCTCTTCAGCGCCGTTGTATTGAGGCCGCTGATATCGGCGCCATCGACCAGAATCTGTCCAGCAGACGGTTCGATCAGCCGCATCGCCATCATGCCGGTGGTGCTCTTGCCCGAGCCGCTCTCGCCAACGAGGCCGACGATCTTGTTGCGCGGCAGCGTCAGGTTGACGCCGCGCACAGCGTGGAATTCTCCGTCCTGGCCGAAAATGCCGCCGCGCCGTTTGACGCGGTAGACCTTGGCGAGGTCCCTTAATTCGAGCGCCGGCGCCACCTGTTCCTTTGGGGTGGCCTCGGCGCGGCGCGTTTCACCGGCGCGCATTGAGGCCAGCAGCGACTGGGTGTAGCTGTGCCTGGGTTTATCGAAGATTTCCTGGACCGGCCCTTCTTCCATCACGCGCCCGCCATACATGACGACGACCCGATCGACCGTTTCGGCCACGACGCCGAGATCATGGGTGATCATGATCAGCGCCATGCCGTACTCGGCCTGCAACTGCTTGATGAGTTGCAGGATCTGCGCCTGGATGGTGACATCGAGCGCCGTGGTCGGCTCGT
>JAEYZJ010000361.1 GCA_023430705.1 Pseudomonadota bacterium
AACAACCAGTTCGCCCAGATCTGCGCCGCGCTCGGCATCGACGACGTTGCCCAGTGCCTCGAGCAGAACGGCATCACCCTGCCGCCCATGCCCGACGTGCCGGCTGCTGCCCCGGCGCAGCCGCCGATCGCGGAACTGCCCGGCGCAGGCGAGGACGTGACGCCCGAGGCGACCGAGGTCCTGCCCGAGAACGTGGCCCCGGAGGCCGCTGCCTTCGTGCTCGACAGCGCCAAGGACATCTCGTCCGAAGTCGCCACCGGTAACGAGCCGGCCGAACAGCCGGCCGCACCGACCGAGCCCCCGCCGCCGCCCCCGGCCGACGACAGGGCCGCACAGTCCGATATCGCACCGGTCAATGTCGAGTCCCCCGCCAGCATCCAGGGCGAGCAGATCCAGTTTGACGCGCTGCCGCCCATCGAGGTGCCGCAGAACGTCACGATCATCAACAATGTGACGAACGTCACCAACAACACCACCATCAACAACAATGGCGGTGCTGGTGGCCAGGGTGGTAGCCAGGCTGCCGGTGGCGAGGCTGCCGGTGCCCAGGGTGGCAACAGGCCGGGCGGCAACCGTCCGGGCAGGCCGCCTGCCGGCGGCAGCAACTACACCAACTCCGGCTTCATCTTCCAGATCGGCGTCAACCTGGTGATCTCGAACCCGGCGCAGGATTTCGATCGCATCCGCGACAGCGATCGGGACGAGGTCTACTACCAGCGCCTGCCGGGCGGCCGTGTGAAGGAAACGATCGAGCGTCCGAACGGCGTCCAGATCGTCACCATCCGCGATCGCTGGGGTAACGTGCTCAAGCGTTCGCGCATCATGCCGGACGGCCGCGAGTACATCCTCGCCTACTACGACGAGGACAACTACGATGACGACGACTACTTCAACAACTGGCGTGACCCCGGCCAGGACCTCCCGCCGCTGCGCCTGACCATCCCGATCCGCGACTACGTGCTGGACGCCGACTATGCGGACGAGGACGACGTGGAAGGGTTCTTCGGCGAGCCCCCGGTGGAGCAGGTCCGCAAGATCTACACCATCGAGGACGTGAAGCGGTCGGCTCGCCTGCGCGACTCGGTCCGCCGGGTCGAGGTCGGCAGCCTCACCTTCGATACCGGTGCGGCCACCATCTCGCGCAGCCAGGTCGGCGCCCTCAGCAAGGTGGCCAACGCCATGCTGAAGCTGCTCGACAAGAACCCGGGCGAAGTGTTCCTCATCGAGGGCCACACCGATGCCGTCGGCAGCGACCAGTCGAACCTGATCCTGTCCGACGCCCGTGCCGCCACGGTCGCCCGTATCCTCAGCGACTTCTACGACGTGCCGCCCGAGAACCTCGTTACCCAGGGCTACGGCGAGCGCTACCTCAAGGTGAAGACCGACGTGGCGGAGCCCCTGAACCGCCGCGTGGTGCTGAAGCGCATCACGCCGCTGGTGACGGTCGCCAACCGGAACTGAGCCATCGGCTGAAAAGCGGGAGGGGCCGGGTATCAACCCGGCCCCTTTTCATTTCTGTTCCTGCGGCGCCCCGTCCTCTTGCCTCCGGATGCCTTTGAGCTATGGCTTGGCGACAATCAGTGACCGGAGCCACCATGCCCAAGCGCGTCGAACTCGTGATCGAAGCGGTTATCCTCGCCTCGCGCTGGCTGCTGGTGCTGTTCTATCTCGGCCTCGCGCTGGCGCTCGCCGTCTATGCGGCGACCTTCGGCGTGAAGCTGTGGGACTTCGTCAGCCACGTCTTCGACATCGAGGAAGCCGACGCGATCCTGAAGATGCTGGGGCTGATCGACGCAGCGCTGGTCGCCAGCCTCGTCGTCATGGTGATCATCTCGGGCTACGAGAACTACGTCTCCCGCTTCGACGACGAGAGCTCGGTGCACTGGCTCGGCGAGATCGATGCCGGCTCGCTCAAGATCAAGGTGGCTTCGACCATCGTCGCCATCTCCTCGATCCACCTGCTCCAGATCTTCCTCGACGTGAACACCCAGAAGACCGAGCATCTGATGTGGTACACGCTGATCCATCTGACCTTCGTGGTCTCGGCGCTGTTCCTTGCCTTCATCGACCGCGTCTCGGCCCAGACCAAGACCATCGGCAAGACCCTCGGCAAGACCCTCAAGGTCCCGAAAACCGCGAAATCGCCCGAAAACCCGGCCGGCGGCGACGGAATTTCTTCATCTCCCGCGGAGTGAGATTATCAATCGTACCAGTGCTTTGCATGGTACGATTGAATCAGCGACGCAATTGATCGGCCTGGCGGGAACGTTTGTCGCGGCAACCACGTTGTTGCGGCCATACGGTACTCAAACAAAGGAGCTTGATCATGGCTGTCCCCGAACGCGATACCGTTTATTCCGCCGACGACGGCGTGAATCGTACCACCACGACCTATACCCGTGAGTCCAGTGCGACCGGTTGGTTCGTCGGCATCATCGTGGCCCTGGCCCTGCTCGCCATCGGCTATCTGGTCTTCTCGGCCAACTCGGGCCCGTCGACCAGCTCGACCACGGTCAACAATACGCCGGCAGTTGAGTCACCTGCACCGGCTACCGACACGACCCCGATGAGCCCGGCCGCTCCGTCGACCGGCACCGAGACGACCCCGATGGCTCCGGCCACGGATACGGCTCCGGCTAGCACGGCTCCGGCCACCGAGGCCCCGGCCCCGGCCACCGAGGCACCTGCTGCTCCGGCGACCAATCCGTAAGCCTGCCCACGCAAGAACAATATACGGGCGGCACGCGCCCCAGGCTTCGGCCCCTCCCTCCGAAGCCACCTCGAGCCCCGGTCCAGTACCGGGGCTCTTTCGTTCTGCGCGGCAAAATGCGCCGCCCCGTCCTCCTTGTGCGAGGCGCGCGCCATACCTAATTGCGATAGACCAAGGCCGGCCGACGAAAAGGGAGAGAGGCATGTTCAACATCGACAGCATCATCAAGGCGCTGCAGACCGACCCGAATGCCCAGCGCAGCGCCATGACCGGTGCCGCCGGACTTGCGGCCGGCATGCTTCTTTCGGGCGGCGGGCTTGGCAAGCTCGTCGGCAATGTCGCCAAGGCCGGCGCCATCGCCGCAGTGGGCGGGCTCGCCTATTCGGCCTGGCAGCAGTACCAGCAGAACCAGTCCGGCGGCGCGGGCGAAGCGACCAGCCGCGACGCCTTCGTTCCCCCGCCGCAGGCCGGCTACCAGCAGGAAGAACTCGGCAAGTCGCTCGTGCGCGCCATGATCGCCGCGGCCAAGGCCGACGGCCAGATTGACGCCGACGAGAAGCAGCGCATCTTCGCCAAGCTCGAGACCATGCCGCTCAGCTCGGAGGAGAAGGCCTTCGTCTTCGACGAGCTGTCGGGCCCGCTCGACATCGACGCCGTGGTCGCACGCGCCGACACGCCGGAGCATGCCGCCGAGATCTATGCGGCCTCGCTCGTCGCCATGAAGCCCGACACGCCCGCCGAGCGCACCTATCTGGACGCCCTCGCGCACAAGCTGAAGCTGCCGGCCGGCCTCGTCGAGCAGATTCACCGGCATGCCGGCGCCACGCCGCCGGGCGACGCCGCCCCGGCTGGCCCGGCCAGCTACGTGCCCGGCAACAACGTCTGAGGTTACAGCGCTGTGCGTTCTTGCTTCGGCCCGAATGCACAGCCATGTAGGGCGCGTCACAAGGGGAGCGCGCCATGGAAATCGGTCTTTACTCGTTCGCCGAGAATACTCCTGACCCGCTGAACGGCGGCCGGCTGCAATCGCCGGCCGAACGGCTCGGCGACCTGCTCGAGGAGATCAGGCTCGCCGACGAGGTCGGGCTCGATTTCTACGGGCTCGGCGAACACCATCGCCCCGACTTCGTCGCCTCGGCTCCGGTGACCATCCTCGCGGCCGCCGCCGCGATCACGCGCCGCATCCGGCTCTCCACGGCGGTCACGGTGCTGAGTTCGGACGACCCCGTCCGCGTCTACCAGCAGTTTGCGACGCTTGACCTGCTCTCCGGGGGGCGCGCCGAGATCATGGCCGGCCGTGGCTCCTTCATCGAGAGTTTCCCGCTCTTCGGCTATCGGCTCGAAGACTACGACGACCTGTTCGAGGAAAAGCTCGCCCAGCTGCTGGAGATCCGCAAGGGCGGCCCCGTCAACTGGGAGGGCACGGCCCACACGCGCCCGATCCCCGGCATCGAGATCTATCCCAAGCCCATCCAGGACCCGCTGCCGCTCTGGATCGCCGTCGGCGGCACGCCCAACTCGGTGGCCCGCGCCGCCTATTACGGCCTGCCCCTGATGATCGCCATCATCGGCGGCAACCCCGAAGCCTTCCAGCAGTTCACCCAGCTCTACCGCCTCACGGCCGAAAAGGTCGGTCACGATCCGGCCCGCATGCCCATCGGCATCTCGTCGCACGGCTTCATTGCCGAGGACTCTCAGGACGCGCTCGACATTGCCTTCCCGGCCCACCACGAGGCCATGAGCCGCATCGGCCGCGAACGCGGCTGGCCGCCGACCACGCGCGAGCAGTTCGAGGCCGGCGCGAGCCCGTCCGGCGCCTACTTCATGGGATCGCCGCAGCAGGTGATCGACAAGATCCTGCAGCAGCACGAGTGGTTCCGGCACGACCGCTTCGGCCTGCAGCTGAGCGTCGGCACCCTGCCCCATGACAAGGTCATGAAGGCCATCGAGCTGTTCGGCACCGTGGTCAAGCCCGCGGTCGACAAGGCGCTGGCGGGCTAGCTGGCGGCGGCGAGGACGCTCTCGTAGAGCGCCAGATGCTGCTCGACCATCGCATCGGTGCTGAACTCGCCGGCCATGAGCACCGGTCCGCATCGGCCCAGCGCCCGCCGTCGCGGCTCGTCCGCGAGCAATGAGAGGATCGCCGCCCTGAGCGCCGTGACGTCCTCCGGCGGCACGAGCACGCCGTTGACCCCGTCACGCACGGCCTCGCCGATCCCGCCTGCTGCCGAGGCGACGATCGGCACCCCGGCCGACGAGGCCTGCAGCAGGGCGACCCCCAGCCCTTCCAGGGTCGCCGGGTGAACCACGAGGTCGAGGTTCCCCATCCAGCGCGGCATGTCGTACCGGTGCCCGGCCATCTGCACGATATGCCCCAGCCCCGACCGCGCGAGCGCCGCCTCCACTTCGGCGCGGTCCTTCCCCTCGCCGAAGACGATGACCCGCAACCGGTCCGGGATATCTCCCTGCAGCGCCTCGAACAGGAACCGGTGCCCCTTCCGCAGGATGAGCTGGGCGACAACGCCGATCGTCAGCGCGTCGGGCGGCAGGCCGAACTCGCGCAGGAACTCCTCCCTCGGGGCCGGTTCGCCCCAGGGTCCGGTGTCGACGGCGGATCGGATGGTGACCAGCCGGTCCTCGCGTACCCCGGCCTTCAGCAGCACGTCACGGATCGCTTCCGAGATGCAGATCACCCGCTCGTTCAGCGCGCCATAGGCCCAGGGGCTGAGCTTGCCTTTCGGCATGTTGTCGACCCGTCGCGACAACACGCTGGGAACGCCGGCCCACCGCGCGGCCACCGACCCCAGGATTGCGCCCCGCCTGCTGTGCAGGTGCACGATGTCGGGGGCCTCCTCGAGGATCAGGTCGCGAATGCGCCGGGCGAGCCACAGGTCCCAGTCTCCCCGGCACGATATGTGGCGCAGGCGGATGCCGGCGTCGGCGAAGTTCCGCGCCAGCGGCGTGTCCGCCTCCGCGGCCACGACGCAATCCACCCCGCGGCGCGACAGCCCGTTGACGATATAGATGACCTGCTGCGGTCCCCCCACGAGGGTCCGGCCGAACTCGAAATGCATGACCTTCATCGGACGGCCTCTCCTGCCGCCACGAAGAAGCCGGTTCCGAACCTCCCGGCGAGCGCGGCCGCCTGCCGGTCGTTGCCGCCTTTGCGCACGTTGGCGCGCGCCAGGGCGACCCGCTGCGAGTTCGGCCAGGAGTAGCGCGGGCCGTTGCTCATCATCAGCGTCACCCTCGTACCCGCCGCGGCCGACATCCACTTGAGCCACAGATCGTCCGCCTCCGGGCAGAGCGCCTCGAACAGCTCGCGATCCGACACCTGCGGGGCGAGGCTGTGCGGCGGATAGAGCACCCCGCCGAATCCCGTCGGCAGCAGCGGCGCCTCTGCAGGCGACACCGCGCGGCGCCAGGAACGATAGGCCAGCGGCGCTCCCCGTTCGTCGAACCGCATCACCCGCGCGCGGTGGCAGACTATGCTGCCCGGGTTCGCGAGATACCCGCGCTCCAGTTCGGCGAGCCACTCGGGCGGATAGTACTGGTCGTCATCCGCGGTGACGATGAAGGCGTCCGGAAACGCCTCGAGCGCCGGGATGATCTTCTTGAACGATCGGATGTCGTCGCATTCCCGCACCTCGAGGCCGAACGGCACGAGATCCGTCACTGCCTGGGGAAGCGCCGCCGCATGGCCATGCGCGACCCACAGGATGGTCCTGTCCGGACGTACCCGCTGGGAAAGCAGGCTCCTCAGCGTCAGGGACAGCGTCGCGTATCGCGGCGGATAGGATGTCAGGGACACGATCAGGCGGCCCGGCAGGCGGTGCGGCACGCCCTCCCCCGGCAATGCACGCCTGCGCAGTTCGACCGCCCTCAGGCGGCCTCGCATCGACCTGTCGAAGCCTTCCCACCACAGGCGGTACCTGGACTTGCGTCCTGGCCGTCGGGATATTGTCATGCCGTCCACGCGCCCCGGTATGCCCCCCGGCTTCCGCACTCCGCGTACTTTACGGACGCAGATGATACCAAGTTGCGCGTAAAAGCCAAATTAAGCGCGAACGCGAACGTCTGGTTCGGCGGATCGCGCGACTAGATCAGCCCCAGCGCCGCGTCGGTGGCCGCGGGCCCATACTTGTCCTTCGGCGGCCAGGGCCGGTTCCGCCAGTCGGGCTCGAACACGAAGCTCGACCACGTGCGGCCCGGCAGCAGCGCGCCGTTCCCGGCCCCGCGGGCATAGTCGTAATAGACCTTCACCACTTCCTCGGCGCTCACCTGCTGGGCCGCCTCATGGCTGAGGCAGACCTCGCGCCAGCGCCGCACCCGGTCGTAGTCCGGCCCTGACGGCAGCTCGAACCCCTCGTAGTAGTCGAGAAAGGCGAAGCGGACGAACATCGGGGTGAACACGGCTTCGGCGAGGCCGAACCTGTCGAACAGCCAGGTCCCCTCCGGGTTGCGCCAGGTGAGGTAGTCGTTGAGCCGCCGGTACTGCGCCAGCATCGCGTCGCGCATGGCGTCGCGCCTCGCCTCGTCCTGGTTCATCACCATGCGATAGCCCGCGCCGGTGAAGTCCCCCTCCATGGCGATCATCATGTTCTCGACCCCGCGCTCGAAGGGCGTCGCCCGCGCCACGGCCGGACCCGGCACGGCCTCGTCGAGATAGCGCAGCAGCACGAGGCTCTCCCGCAGCACGCCCTCGCCGGTATCCATCATCGGCAGCGCCGTGACGCCGCGGCTCAGCTCCAGCAGCCATGGCTCGCGCGGCCTCGTGATGTCCACCCGCTCGAAGCGAACGGCGTCGGGCCGGCCCTTGAGCGCCAGCAGGATTTCCAGCCGTTGCGAGAACGGGCAGACGGGAATGTGATAGACGGTCGGCGTCGCCACGGTCGGCCCCTACTTGCCGCTGCGCCTGAGGCTCTTGATCGCCAGCGGGGGCACCCCGGACTTTTCGGCGATCGCCCGGTCCTGCTCCATGATGGCAGTCTTGGCCGGCTCGTCGCCGTCGAGCCCGCCCAGGATATCGGCCGGCACCTTGCGGTTGGAACGCTGGCTTCCGTCCTCGTAGATCACGTCGAACAGCACGAACTCGCTGCGAGCGGTCGGTTTCTTGGCCATGTCAGTCTCCATTCGCCCGAGGCGATGCTGCCGGCTGAAGCCGGCAAAATGTGGGGGATGCCGCCGGCGATCAGCGGTAGATCGCGTCGCCCTGCTCGTCGATGATCTGCCGGCCCTTGGCCAGCGAGAAGCTCACCACGTCTTCCTTGGAAGAAAAGCGGTCGGCGCGCACGAACTTGTACGTCTTGGGCTCGCCGTCGATCGTCTTCTCGATGGTGCCCGCCAGCTGGTATTCGCTGCCCACGGCCATGGTGATCGCCTTGATCGTGTGCCCCTTGTAGCTTTCCTCGCCGACAACGGCAGGCTCGATCGACTTGGGCGCACCGCCACCACCGAAAAGGCTCTTCCAGAACGACATCGCGACCTCAGGCTCATATTCAGGTTGTGCGCTCGCTTTAGGCGTTGGCGGCCCCTTTGTCCACCGCGGGCACGGCTGTTGCCACCCGGCCGCCGCCAGCGTGAGGCTCCCGCTGGCGATCAGCCGTCCTCTTTCACGAGGCCAAGCTCCTGCATCAGCTCTTCCTCGTCCTCGTGGCTGATGAAGAGGATGATGCGCGGCGTCTCGTCGGTGAGCTGGACCAGGTAGCTCACGTCGAACTCGACCGGCTTTTCCACGGACTCGAAGGTGACGCCCCAGTGGATGGTGACCATGACGTAGTCCGTGCCGAACCACGTCTCCTTCATGTCCAGCACTTGGGCCGACTTCTGCCCGACGCTGCGGTAGAACTCGGCCGCCTCGGCGGCATTGTCGAGGTATTCCTGCCGCTTCTTGGAAATGATCCCCTTGGGGCCCGCGGCAATGAAATCATCGGCGTAGAGCTTC
>JAEYZJ010000365.1 GCA_023430705.1 Pseudomonadota bacterium
GCCGAGGCGCTGGTGGTGCGCAACTCGGACTACGTGAACGCGGCCCGGCTCGCCGGCGCCAGCGAGTTCCGCATCATCTTCTTCCACGTGATCCCGATGTGCCTCAACTCGGTGATCGTGCGCATGACGTTCGACATGGCGGGCATCATCCTCACCGCGGCCGGGCTCGGCTTCATCGGGCTGGGCGCACAGCCGCCGCTGCCGGAATGGGGCGCGATGATCTCGACTGGCCGCAAGTTCATCTTCGACCAGTGGTGGATCGCCACCATCCCGGGCGCGGCGATCTTCATCGTCTCGCTCGGCTTCAACCTCCTGGGCGACGCGCTGCGCGACCTGCTCGACCCGCACCTGAGGCAGCGCAATTGAGCAACCTCGTCGAGATCGACAACCTCCGCGTCGCCTTCCGCAACGACGACGGCGGCTACAACGATGCCGTGCGCGGCGTCTCGCTCACGCTGGGTCGCGAAAAGCTCGGCATCGTGGGCGAGAGCGGCTCGGGCAAGAGCCTCACCGGCCGCGCGCTGCTGGGCGTGCTGCCGCCCTACGCACGGGTCAGCGTCGACCGCATGAGCTTTGACGGCATGGACCTCAAGGCGGCATCGCCGCGGCTGCGCCGCTCGCTGCGCGGCGGGCGCATGGGCATGATCCTGCAGGACCCGAAGTTCTCGCTGAACCCGGTGATGACGGTGGGCCGGCAGGTCGTCGAGGCGATCCGGATCGGCAACCGCCGGATCGGCGGGGCCGAGGCGCGCCGGCGGGCCATCGCCGTGCTCGAGGCGGTCCACATCCGCGACCCCGAGCGCGTCTTCGACCTCTATCCGCACGAACTCTCGGGCGGCATGGGCCAGCGCGTGATGATCGGCATGATGGTGGTGCGCGAACCGGACCTGCTGATCGCGGACGAGCCCACGTCGGCGCTCGACGTGACGGTACGCACGCAGGTGCTGTCGATCCTCGACGAACTCGTCAGCCGGCGCGGCATGGGACTGATCTTCATCAGCCACGACCTCAACCTCGTTTCGAAGTTCTGCGACCGGGTGATCGTCATGTATGCCGGCCGGATCGTCGAGACGATCGAGGCGGGCCGGCTGAACGAAGCGCAGCACCCCTACACGCGAGGCCTGCTCTCGTGCCTGCCCCATATCGACGGCTCGCTCGAGCCGCTGCCGGTGCTGAACCGGCAGGCCAGCTGGGCGGAGGCGTAGGACATGCTGGACGTTCGTGACCTCAACGTCGACTTCTCGGGCAAGATCGCCGTCAAGGACGCCTCCTTCCGGGTCGAGGCCGGGGAGAGCTTCGGGCTCGTGGGCGAGTCCGGCTCGGGCAAGTCGACGATCCTGCGCACCATCATGGGCCTCAACGGCTCGTGGTCGGGCAGCATCAGGGTCGACGGCGAGGACGTCGGCCGCCTGCCGCGCAAGCAGCTGGCGCGCATGGTCCAGATGGTGTTCCAGGACCCCTACTCCTCGCTCCATCCGCGCTACGTGATCGGCCAGCAGGTGGCCGAACCGATGCGGATCAACGGCCTTCCCGATCCCGAGAGGCGCACCGAGGAACTGCTCGAGCTGGTGGGGCTGGGCGGCCCGAAGTTCCAGTTCCGCTTCCCGCACGAACTCTCGGGCGGGCAGCGGCAGCGCGTCGCCATTGCCCGCGCGCTGGCGCTCTCGCCCAGGCTGCTGCTGCTCGACGAGCCGACCTCGGCGCTCGATGTGTCGATCCAGGCGGAGATCCTCAACCTGCTCAACAGGCTGCGCCGGGAGCTGGGGCTCACCTTCGTGATCGTCAGCCACGACCTCGCGGTGATCAGCTACATGTGCGAGCGGCTGATGGTGATGCGCAACGCGCGGCCGGTCGAGACGCTGACGCGCGAGCAGCTGCGCGCCGGGCATATTGCCGACGACTACACGAGGGCGCTGATCGCGGCGGCCTAGGGCTTCAGCGGCGCGTGGCCGTGAAGGTGCGGCGCTGCTCGCCGCGGACCGTCGGGAAGTAGGTGCAGCGCAGCGTGCGGTAGGCGAACCGTCCCGACTGCCCGAAGACGTTCCTCCCGGCGGGCCGGCAGGTCATGCTGGCCCGTTCCCAGGCCACGCCGCGGCCGCATGAGACCCGGTGGATCTGGGCGCGAATCTCGCGCCCGCCACGCCAGGTCATCCGTCCGTCGCAGCGCACGCCGCCACCCCGGACCGAGTAGGTTCCGGGCCGCGACAGGCAGAAGCTGAAGATCTGCCCGAACAGCTGCTGGCTGGCCCGGTAGCAGCCGCCCGGCGGCATCTGCTGGGGGCGATCCGGCACGAGGACGAAGGGATTCATGTCCTGCGCTCCGACGGGCGAGGCCAGGAGGGCCAGCGACAGGACCAGCGGGGCGAGGATGTCCGGTACGCAACGATGCATGTCCGTTCTCCTTGTGTGTCATCGAACTCTAGTTGCAACGGCGCGGTTGGGGATGGGCGGGGCGTCCGGCGAATAGGCGGAGCGTTTCAAAAAGCGCAGCGGGACCAAGGCCGAACCCCGCTCCGGCAGCCCCCGCGGGGATCGGTCCGCAACATTTCCCAATGACTCGAATAGGCAGTCCGGGGGCGGACAACTCGCCACACGTCAAGGTAGGTAGCCGCCACGCCTCCAGATGGGGGGTGCGCGAACAAGCTGCGTCAAACGCGCCTGTCGCTGTTGTGGAGGCAATGAATTTGAAACGGCATCACATCGTCCTGGCGGGCGTTGCTACGGCAGCGCTGCTCGCCGGAATTGGAATGGCCCAGGCTGCGGACGTCACCTACGACCGCCTGGTGAACCCGGAGCCGGCCAACTGGCTGAGCAATAACCGCACCTACGATGCGAACCGGTATTCGCCGCTGGACGAGATCAACAAGGACAACGTGAAGGACCTCAAGGTCGCGTTCACGGTGCCGCTGACCCCGTCCTCGAAGGGCGCAGGCGCGTTCTGGAGCTCGCTGCAGGGCACTCCGCTGGTCGAGGACGGTACCATGTACATGTCCGACGGCTGGGGCCGCATCTACGCGATCGACATGAGCGAGGGCGACCGCGGCTTCATCAAGTGGATCATGGATCCGCAGACCAGCCCGGAACTCGCCACCGGCATTCTCAACAACCGCGGCGTCGCCCTCTACGGCGACTCGATCTACTCGGTCACCCCGGACTGCGGCTTCGTCCGCGTCAACAAGGAGACCGGCGAGATCCTGTGGCGGGTCGAGACCCAGATGAACCCGGTCGAGTACTGCACGATGGCGCCGCTCGCCATCAAGGACAAGATCATCATCGGCCCGGCCGGTGGCGACGGCCCGATGCGCGGCCGCCTCGAGGCCCGCAATCCCGAGAACGGCGACGTCATCTGGACCTTCGACACCATCCTCGACTCGAGCTTTGAGGAAGGTGCGGAGACCGGCGGCGGCGCGACCTGGGTGACCGGTTCGTACGACGTCGACAAGAACGAACTCGTCTGGGGTATCGGCAACCCGTATCCCGACTGGGAGCCGGCCAAGCGTCCGGGCGACAATCTCTACACCAACTCGACGATCGCCATCGACGCCGACACGGGCGAGCTGAAGTGGCACTTCCAGTACACCCCGAACGACAGCTGGGACTTCGACGAAGTCGGCACCCAGCAGATCTACAAGGCCGAGATCGACGGCACCGAGACCAGCGTCGTCGGCCACTTCGGCCGCAACGGGTTCTTCTATAACCTCAACGGCAGCAACGGCTCCTACATCAACGGCAGCCAGTACGCCCAGAACGTCAACTGGACCAAGGGCATCGACCCCAAGACCGGCATGCCGCTCGAGTACGATCCGGCGCTCAAGGTGCAGAAGTACCTCGCGGAAACGCGCATGGACTTCGACCTGATGGAGATGCCCGACGGCTTCAAGTTCTGCCCGTACTGGGAAGGCGGCGTGAACATGTTCCCGACCACCTACAGCCACAGCACGAAGTACGTGTATGGCCTGCTGATGGAAGGCTGCACGTTCAACCCCAAGAGCCGTCCGGACGATGAGAGCGGCCACCTGACCGGCTCGGTCGTCGCCATCGACACCGCTACCGGCCAGATCGCCCAGCGCACCGACTTCAGCTCCACCGGCCGTGGCGGCCTGCTGTCGACTGCCGGTGGCATCCTGATCGGCTCGAGCTCGAACGGCGACCTGTTCGCGATGGACGACACCACGCTCGAGCGGCTGTGGAACTTCAACGTCGGCACCATGATCGATGCGCCGCCGATCACGTTCCAGGTCAACGGCAAGCAGTACATCGCGCTCGGCGTCGGCCCCGGCGGCGTGGGCCTCGGGTTCCACAACTACCCGGCCAAGAACTCCGACTCGGACGAGGCCGCAGCGGCCCAGAAGTTCCAGCCGGCCACCATGATGTACTTCTTCTCCCTCTGATCTGACCGACCGTCAGGGCGGCGACCCACCGGGTTGCCGCCCGCTTCTTTTTTGCAAGGATCGCCCCCGATGCCTACCGCCGCCGCCTCCCTCGGCTCCTTCATCCGCCGCGCCTCGCTCCTCGGCCTCGTCGCGGTCTCGCTTCTCGCCCTCCCCTCGATCGCCACCGCGCAGGACGAGGCCCCGGCCGCCGACCCCGCCCAGATCGAGCGCGGCTACGTCGCCTGGAAGAACCAGGGCTGTGTCGGTTGCCATGGCTGGGCCGGCAATGGCGAGCGCATCGGCGAGAACCCCAAGGGGCCGAACCTGCGCGCCATCGAACTCGACGCCGAGATGATCAAGGAAGTCATCCTGTGCGGCCGTCCCGGCACGCAGATGCCCTACCACGATCCGGCCGCCTATTCGGACGACCGCTGCTACGGCATGACGCGCGCCGACACCGCAGGCATGGAACTGCTGCGCGGCAAGGACATGAACGAGAGCACGGCGACCGACCTCGCCGCCTATATCGTCGCCAACCTGATCGGCCGCCCCGAGCAGCCGAACCGGGACGAATGCGAGGCCTACTACGGCAAGCGCCCGTTCTGCGCCAAGCTGCCGACCGCAGCCGAGCAGGGTTACTGACCGATGCGCATGGCGGCGCTGGCGACGTGCCTCGTCGCCGTTGCACTTGCGGCGGGCCCGACGCCTGCCGTCTCCCAGGACCTCGATCGGGCGGACGTGCAGGATCTCGTGCTCGGCGCCCCCGCCGACGCCCAGCCGGGACCCTTCCGCGAGTATGCCTGCGGCACCAATGGCGGGCCGGCCTCGGTTGCCGTCGGCGGCTTCGAGGACTTCCACAAGTGCCCGGCCGAACCGGACACGGGCCTCCACGAAGTCACCTTCCGCTATGACGACGAGATCGAATACTACGCCCTGGCGATGAACCTGCCGCCGGTCGCCCACCGCTTCGGCGGCACGCGCTTCGGCTCGTTCCCCGTGATTGTCTCGGCGCTCCTTGACGGCGACGGCATCCTGCGCGGCTACCGCGTGGTCACCGACGACCGCGGGACGCTGCGCGAGCGGCGGATCGCCTACACGATGGGCGTCTTCGCCAAGGCGCAGTTCAAGGGCGGCGCCTGGGACTGCGTGAGCCTGCCGGCCGCGGCGGGCGAGACGCCGCTCGGCCGGCAGTTCGTCAAGGACGACTGCACGAGCGTCCAGCCCGACGGGCGGAGCGTGAGCCTGCGCGTGCGCCTGCTGCACAAGCCCGGGCAGTCGGCCATCGACCCGTTCACCGGAGAAAAGCGCCTCGGCCATTACGAGAGCACGGCGCGGCTCGAAGTGTGGGATGCAGGCTGGGGAGAGCGGCAATGAAGAACGCGCTGATCGCAGCGGCACTCGTCGGCCTCACGGCAACGGCGGCGCTGGCGCAGGACGCAACGCAGCGGGACGCCTTCCTCGCCGGGACCAGCAATGACTGCCCCGGGTGCGAGCTCAGTCGCGCCAACCTCAACTACCGCGACCTTACCGGCGCCGACCTCGAGGGGGCTAACCTCGGCAAGGCGCGGTTCCATCGCGCGGTCCTCAACAAGGCGAACCTGCGCAACGCCAATCTCGCGGGGGCGAACCTCAACCTCACGGACCTGCGCTTCGCCGACCTCAGCGGGGCGGACCTGACGAACGCCCTCCTCTACGAAGCCAACCTCTCGGCCGCGGTGATGTCGAATGCCAGGCTCACCGGCGCGCACACCCAGCACGCCACGCTGGCCCGCGCCGACATGGCCGGCGTCGACTGGTCCGGGGCCGACGCCACCGAAGCCCGTCTGCCCGGAGCCAGACTCGCCGGCGCCAACCTCAGCGGCATGTACGCCCCCCAGGCCGACTTCCGCAAAGTCGACCTCAGGGGCGCGGACCTCTCGGGCGGGACCTTTTTCGAGGCGAAGTTCTCGGGCGCGGACCTCACCGGCGCAAGGCTGAGCGATGCCGATTTCCGGCAGGCGCGGCTCGAGAACAGCATCTTTGTCGATGCGGACCTCAGCGCCTCGCATTTCGAGCAGGCCTGGACGCAGGGCGCCGACTTCACCGGCAGCATCCGCGACGGCGTGGTCGGACTGCGCATCCCGAAATAGCGCACGGGTGGCGGCGGGCCGCCGGCCCTCCGAATGCTACCTTGGGCGCACGCCGCTCTGCTTGTAGAATCCACGCGGATGCAAAATGCTGTCTCCCGCACAGTTCACGGAGACACCCGATGCCGACCCCCGGCAACCTGCCGCCCTATGACCTTGTTCTCAAGGGCGGGCGCGTCATCGACGAGCGCAACGGCATCGATGGCCATCTCGACGTTGCGATCAAGGGGGGCAGGATCGCAGCGGTCGGCGCCGCGATCGACCCGGCCGGCAGCAAGGTCAGCGACGTCACGGGCTCGATCGTCGCGCCCGGGCTGATCGACATCCACACCCATGTCTACCACAAGGCCACCTCGCTCAGCGTCGATCCCGGGCTCATAGCGCGGCGCTCGGCCTGCACGACGCTGATCGACGCCGGGAGCGCCGGGGCGGGCAACTATGACGGCTTCCGCGACTACGTGATGGCGCATTCGCCATACCGGATCCTCGCCTTCCTCAACATCTCCTTCCCGGGCATCTTCGGCTTCGACAAGGACGTGTCGATCGGCGAGGCGACGGCGCGGGCCATGCTGCCGGTGCACCGCTGCGTCGACAAGATCGAGGAGAATCGCGACCGCATCGTGGGCGTGAAGGTGCGCATCGGCGGCATCGTCACGGGCGATCTCGGGCTGGGCGCGCTGGAGCTGGCGCTGGAGGCGGCGGAGGCCGTCGACCTGCCGCTGATGACCCATATCGGGCACCCGCCGCCGAGCTATTCCGACGTGGTCGACATGCTGCGGCCGGGCGACATCCTCACCCACTGCTACCGGCCCGAGCCCAACTCGGCCATCGGCCCGGACGGCAAGGTGCTGGACGCGGTCTGGAAGGCACGGGAGCGCGGTGTGCTGTTCGACATCGCGCACGGCATGGGCGCCTTCGGCTACGACACGGCCGAAGCCGCGCTGAAGGACGGGTTCAAGCCGGACCTGATCTCGTCCGACGTGCATGTCATCGCCATCGAGGGGCCGGGCTACGACCTGCTGCACACGATGAGCAAGCTGCTCAACTGCGGCCTGACCCTGGCCGAGGTGATCGGCATGTCGACCAGTCGCCCTGCCCTCGCCATCCGCCGCCCCGACCTCGGTCATCTGGGCGTCGGCGCGCCGGCCGAAATCGCGGTGCTGCGCCAGTACAAGAGCGACTACGTGTTCGAGGACGTGGTGGGGACGCGGCGGCAGGGATCGACGCTGCTG
>JAEYZJ010000028.1 GCA_023430705.1 Pseudomonadota bacterium
GGGCGGCAGCAGGCCGCGCTGCACCAGCTGGTTGTCGCCATAGATGTCGGCGACGATCGTCTCCAGCAGCTCGGCGCGCTGCGTCAGGCCACGGGTGATGGTTCGCCACTCGGCTTCGTCGACGATCAGCGGGACGTGGGCCAGCGGCCAGCCGCGCTCCTTGCCGCCGGCACCGTCGTACTTGCGATAGTAGACACCAGAGTCGCGCAGATACTGGTCCGCGCGCTCGAAGCGGCCCGCCAGGTCGGCCGGTCCCAGTTCATCGAGCGCCCCGATGAGTTGCTCCCAGCCGGGACGCAAGTGCCCGGACGGGTCGAGCATCTCGTCGGGAACACCGGGCAACGGGCGGTAGTCGGCAACGAGGGATGGCGCCCCGTGCGTCTTCGCCTGCTTGTGATTCCGGTTGCTCATGGACTGATAGCGCTAGCGGAAGCGGTCGGAATCGCAAGCGGATTTCGACTGACTGGTCAAAATCGCGCGCCGCGCGTCAGAGCGGCGCCCGCAAGTCCAGCGTCAGCGGGAACTCGCCCGACTGCTCCTCCGGTGGCATCGCGTAGCTCCCGGGCGTGTGGCCGCCTGGTACGAACCGCGCCAGCCGCCGCGCTTCCGCCTCGTTGCCGTTCACCGGGAAGGTCTCGTAGTTGCGGCCGCCAGGATGGGCTGTGTGATACGTGCAGCCCCCGATCGCCCGTCCCGACCAGGTGTCGTAGATGTCGAAATGCAGAGGCGCGTTCACCGGCAGCGCCGGATGCATGCCCGATGCGGGTTGCCATGCCTTGAAGCGGACTCCGGCCACGGCGGTCCCGGCGATGCCGGTGGGCCTCAGCGGCACGTGGCGACCGTTGCAGGCGACCCGGTAGCGGTCCGGATTCATGCCCTCAAGCTTCACTTGAAGCCGTTCAACCGATGAATCAACGAAACGCACGGTCCCGCCGATGGCGCCCTGTTCACCCATCACGTGCCAGGGCTCGAGCGCCTGGTTCAGCGTCAGTTTCGTACCCTCTACCTCCACCTCGCCACAGAAGGGGAAGCGGAACTCGAGCTGCGCCGCGAACCATTCGGGCTCGAGATCGAAGCCGTTCTCGCGCAGGTCGGCCAGCACGTCCAGGAAGTCGGCCCAGACGTAATGCGGCAGCATGAAACGGTCATGCAGACTGGTGCCCCAGCGCACGAAGCGTCCCTGCTTGGGCGATGCCCAGAAGCGCGCGATCAGGGCACGCACCAGTAGCTGCTGGGCAAGGTTCATGCGCGCGTCTGGCGGCATCTCGAAACCGCGGAACTCCACCAGCCCCAGCCGCCCGGTGGGGCCGTCGGGCGAATAGAGCTTGTCGATGCAGATCTCTGAGCGATGCGTGTTGCCGGTGACGTCGATCAGCAGGTTGCGGAACAGCCGGTCCACCAGCCAGGGCCGGGGCGCCGGTCCTGCGCCCGGCGCAGGCACCTGCTTCAGGGCGATCTCGAGTTCGTAGAGGCTGTCGTGCCGTGCCTCGTCGATGCGCGGGGCCTGCGAGGTCGGTCCGATGAAGAGACCCGAGAACAGGTAGCTCAGCGACGGATGCTGCTGCCAGTGGAGAACGATACTCTTCAGCAGGTCCGGGCGCCGCAGGAACGGCGAGTCCGACGGGGTCGCGCCGCCGACGACCACATGGTTGCCGCCGCCGGTGCCGGTATGTCGGCCGTCGATCATGAACTTGTCGGCGCCAAGCCGGCTCAGCCGCGCCTCCTCGTAGACGGCGGTGGTGGTCGCCACGCACTCGTCCCAGCTCGAGGCGGGGTGGATGTTCACCTCGATCACGCCGGGGTCCGGGGCGACCCGGATCACGTTCAGGCGCGGGTCGTAAGGCGGCGCGTAGCCTTCGACATGAATGGGCAGGCCGACGGTGCTGGCGGCCTCTTCGGAGGCGGCGATCAGTTCGAGGTAGTCCTCGACCGTCGCCACCGGCGGCAGGAACACGCACAGGCGACCGTCGCGCAGTTCGACCGAGATCGCGGTGCGCACCGCGCCGTCGATCTCGTTGAGCACCTGCTCGTTGATCTGCTGGTTCTGGGTCGGGTCGGCCGTGAACGTCGAAGGCTGCGCATGCCGTGCCCGGTCGCCTGCCGGTTCCAGCAGCTCCTCGGCCCCGGGCAGGTCGCCGACGGGCTCCAAGGGATCACGCGGCACGACATGGGGATATGCAGTGGCGGGCAGGTGCTTGAGCGCACCCAGCGGGAGGCGGTAGCCGGCAGGAGAGTCGCCGGGTACGAGGAACAGCCGGCCGCGGCGCGTTCGCCACTTCTCGGTGGCCCAGCGCCGATCGGTCGGCAGGGCGTTCCAGCGCTGCACCGGCAGCACATATCCGGTCGGCTCGGTCAGGCCGCGCTCGAACACGGTCGCCATGCGAGCCCGGGCCTCGGGGTCCTGCAACTCGTTGTTGGTCGGGTCCACATTGGGCGGCAGGTTGCCTTCCTTCAGCAGCCATTCGCCTGGATCCTCGAAGGCCGGTGCAACAGTGTCGCCGTCGAGGCCGAGGTTGCCGGCGATCGCCGAAAGCAGGCGTTCCGCGTCCTCGGGCCTCGCGCTGGTCGTTTCGCCTTCCCGGGCGACGAAGTTCTCGTCGCGCCAGACCGGCTTGCCGTCGCGGCGCCAGTAAAGCGAGAAGGTCCAGCGCGGCAGGGTCTCGCCGGGATACCACTTGCCCTGGCCGTAATGCAGCAGTCCCCCGGGCGCGAAGCGTTGCCGCAGGCGGCGGATCAGGTCGTCGGCCAGCGCTCGCTTGGTCGGGCCCACGGCGTCGGAGTTCCACTCCCCGGCCTCGAAGTCATCGATGGAGACGAAGGTGGGCTCGCCGCCCATGGTAAGGCGAACGTCGTGCCGGACGAGTTCCTCGTCCACCTTGTGTCCAAGTGCGTCGAGCCGCTCCCAGCTCTCGTCCGAGAACGGCTTGGCGATGCGCGGGTGCTCGGCCACGCGGCTTACCCGCATGTCGAAAGCGAACTCCACCTGCGAGAAGCTGGCGTAGCCCGAGATCGGCGCGGCATTGCGATAATGCGGCGTTGCCGCGAGGGGGATGTGACTTTCGCCGGTCAACAGGCCCGAAGTCGGGTCGAGGCCGACCCAGCCGGCGCCGGGCAAGTAAACCTCGCACCAGGCGTGGAGGTCGGTGAAGTCGCGGTCGGTACCGGGCGGGCCGTCGAGGGACACCAGGTCGGGCTTGAGCTGGATCAGGTAGCCCGACACGAAACGGGCGGCGAGGCCGAGGTTGCGCAGCGCCTGCACCAGCAGCCAGCTGGAGTCCCGGCACGAGCCCTGCGCCCGCGCCAGTGTCTCCTCGGGTTCGAACACGCCCGCCTCCAGCCGCACGATGTAGCCGATGTGCCGCTGCACCTCGGCATTGAGTGCGGTGACGAAGGTGACGGTGTTCTGCCGGGACCGGTCGATCCCGGCGAGGAACTGCTGCAGCATAGGCCCGGCCGGCTCGGGCTTCATGTATATCGAGAGGTCTTCGCGCAGCTCCGCCGGATACTCGAACGGCCAGCTCTCGGCGCTCTCCTCTACGAAGAAGTCGAACGGGTTGTAGACCGTCATGTCGGCGACCAGGTCGACCTCGATCTTCAGCTCCGTCACCGGCTCGGGAAAGACGTGGCGGCTCAGATAGTTGCCGTAAGGGTCCTGCTGCAGGTTGACGAAGTGTCCAGCCGGGCTCACGCGCAGGGAATGGCTCAGCACCTTGGTCCTGGACTGTGGCGCGGGCTGCAGGCGGATGATCTGGGGCTGAAGGACTACCGGGCGGTCGTATTTGTAGTGCGTCAGGTGATAGATCGCGGCTTTGATCGACATGCGGTCGGTCACTCACTGAGGCACAGAAACTTCCCTGGAGCACGATAGCGGCATAACTCCGGGGCGACTAGCCGTCGCGAGGCCGGTAGGAAGGTGCGATGAACGGCAGCGACAGACCATGGCCGATACGTGCCCTCCGTGCCGTCGGACGCTTCGCCGTCGCGCTCGTCGTCGTCGGTTACACCGTGCTCGACGAACTGCTGACCCCGCTCGTCCGCCCCATCATCCGCTGGCTTTCGGGCTTGCACATCTTCCAGCGTATCGAAGCCTGGCTGAAGCAGTTGCCGCATTACGCGGCCCTGGTGGCGCTCGCCGTTCCCTTCGCCATCGTCGAGCCGGTCAAGCTCGCCGCGGTCTGGTGGACCGGTTCGGGGCATGTGGTCAGCGGCATCATCGGGCTGGTGCTGGCGCATCTGCTGTCGCTGCTCGTCGTCGAGCGCATCTTCTATGCGGTCTATGAGCAACTGATGCGGATCGGCTGGTTCGCGGCGCTGCTCGGATGGCTGTTCGGCATCCGTGACCGGGCGATCGCCATCCTCACCTCGACGCGGGCATGGCAGACGGCGCGGCGCTGGTCGCGGCAGTTCCGCGCCTGGGTGCGGCGCCTCCTTGCCCGATTGCGCTAGAAGCGCTTCTTGCCCTTGCGTTCGGCGTGCATCGCCGTGCGGGACTCATCGAGGAAGGCCTCCACCTCCTCGAGTGTCGCCGAGAAATCGTAGCCGGCATTGCCGAACACGATCTCGAACGTCTCGTCGTCACGCAGCATGTAGCCGCCATGCGCTTCGATCTTGGGGTTTCGCTTCTGCGCCACGAGCAGGCTCACGCCGAACGGTCGGCCCATGCGGCGGACGCGGCGCTCCATGGCGGCAAGGGTATGTGCACGGCTCGACATGTCCTTCACATAGCGCCATTGCGGCGCGGAGCAAGAGGCAATTGGCCGATTGAGCGGCAGAAGCGGAGATCGCCGCACTCACGTCGATCTCCCCACGGGACGACATGGCCATGGGCCATGCAGTGATGGGCCGGCTAAGCCGCCGGGCCGCCCCCGTTGCCGCTGGCGAGGTGGGAGCGGATATCGAGTTCGGTGCTCTTGAGGTGGGCTCGCATGGCGTCTGCCGCCGCCCGCTGATTGCCCGCCCTTACCGCATCGAGCACCGCCTGGTGGGCCGTCAGGGTGTCGTTCCGGCCTGCTCCCCGCAGCGTCTGGCCGCGTCGGCTCATGACGAAGCTCTCGCGCAGCGGCTGCGCCATCGCCTCGAAGATGAACGCGATGACCCGGTTTCCGCAGGCCATGGCGACGGCCTCGTGGAACTGCAGGTCCGCCTCATGGAAGCGGGCCTCCGCCTCGCTGTCGTCGTCGGTGGCTTCGGCCGCGTAGCGGCGCATGGCGTCCATCGCGCCATCGATCGCCTGCAATCCGGCGCGGCTGGCGCGCTTGGCGGCGAGCCCGGCAGACAGCGTCTCCAGCCCCATCCGCAACTCCATCAGGTCGAACAGACCCTTGGGGTCGTTGCGCACGATTGAGACCAGCATGCCGGCAAAGACCGAGCTGTCGGGCTCGCGCACGATGGCCCGGCGGCCGCGTCCGATCTGCAACAACCCGCGCCCGACGAGCATCTTCACGGCTTCGCGGACAGTCAGCCGGCTGACTTCGAAGCGTGCCGCAAGATCGGCCTCGCTCGGAATGCTCAGGCCGGGAGAGAAGTCGCGAAGAATGGTGTCCGCGAGTCGGTTGGCGACGTTTTCGGCAGCGGAATCCCCGTGCCGCTCGGCAGTGCCCTCACTAATGGCCTTGCCTCCCTAACTTATCAGATATGTTCCCTGCGCCTCGACCCCAGATCTCCCACGGTGCCGGACGCCCTCGGGCTGAATATCTACTCGTATGGTACGGTATGGGCAAGCGTCCAGCTTCTCCGTGACCCAGCGGAACCGTCCGAAATGCGACGATCTTTACAGAGATATCTGATTGCTCTAGGTTCCGCGCCGCACGTTGGAGGACGTGCAACCCGCCTCGGCAAGGGGCGGGCAGGGAGGCAGACCGGTCTGGTTGAGCGCTGGCGCTAACCGGAACCATCTCCTTCCCTATCTGCCCTCCCTGTGCCGGCCCTAGCGTCGGGCACTGCAACAGCACAACGGTTTACCCGGGAGGAAACCAGTGAAAGCCTTGAAGCTTCTTATGACCGCCGTCACGGTTGGCGCCATCGCGCTGTCCGGCCAGGCGTATGCCCAGGACAAGGGCGCCATCGGTATCGCGATGCCGACCAAGTCGTCCCTCCGCTGGATCTCGGACGGCGACTCGCTGAAGTCTGCCCTCGAGAGCAAGGGCTACAGCGTCGACCTGCAGTATGCCGAGGACGACATCCCGAACCAGCTCGCCCAGATCGAGAACATGGTCACCAAGGGCGTCAAGGCCCTCGTGATCGCGTCCATCGACGGCACCACGCTGTCGGCCGTCCTGCAGCAGGCTGCCGACGCCGGCATCAAGGTCATTGCCTACGACCGCCTGATCCGCGACAGCGGCAACGTCGACTACTACACCACGTTCGACAACTTCCAGGTCGGCGTCCTGCAGGCCAACTCGCTCGTGAAGGGCCTCAAGGAGCGCTTCCCGGATACCAAGCCGTGGAACGTCGAACTGTTCGGCGGCTCGCCGGACGACAACAACGCCTTCTTCTTCTACGACGGCGCGATGAGCGTGCTCCAGCCGCTGATCGACTCGGGCGACATCGTGATCAAGTCCGGCCAGACCGGCATGGACAAGGTCGGTACGCTCCGCTGGGACGGCGCTGTGGCGCAGGCGCGCATGGACAACATCCTGTCGGCCAACTACTCCGACGGTTCCGTGGTCCACGGCGTGCTGGCCCCCTATGACGGCCTCAGCCGCGGCATCATTTCGTCGCTGCGCGGCGTGGGCTACGGCTCGGCCGACCAGCCGTGGCCGATCGTGACCGGCCAGGACGCCGAGACTCCGTCGGTCAAGGCGATCATCGCCGGCGAGCAGTTCTCGACCGTCTACAAGGACACCCGTGAGCTGGCCAAGACCACTGCCGACCTCGTTGACACCGTCCTCACCGGCAGCACGCCGGAAGGCCTCGACACCGAGACCTACAACAATGGCGTCAAGGTCGTGCCGTCGATCCTGCTGACCCCGTACGAGGTCGATGCGACCAACTACAAGGAACTCGTGGTCGACTCCGGCTACATCAAGGAGTCGGACCTCCAGTAACGGACCCGTGCCTTCGGAGGGGCCCCGCTCGTGCAGCGGGGCCCTTTCGACATTGTATCCCCTCTTGTAAAATCCGGGTCTGCGGGCGCCGCCACGGCGACCACGACCCAGCAGAAGGCCGCCCATGACAGAAACCATCCTGGAGATGCGGGACATCACCAAGACGTTCCCAGGCGTGAAGGCGCTGCAGAACGTCAACCTGGATGTGAAGGCCGGTGAGATTCACGCCATCGTCGGCGAGAACGGCGCCGGCAAGTCGACGCTGATGAAAGTGCTTTCCGGCGTCTATCCGCACGGCTCTTACGAGGGCCAGATCGTCTACAACGGCGAGGAATGCCACTTCCGCTCGATCCGCGACAGCGAGCACAAGGGCATCGTCATCATCCACCAGGAGCTGGCACTGGTGCCGCTGCTGTCGATTGCGGAGAACATCTACCTCGGCAACGAGCAGGCCACGGCCGGCGTCGTCGATTGGGACCGAACTCGGGAGGGCGCGCGGGCGCTGCTCCAGAAGGTCGGCCTTGCCGAGGATCCGGACACGCTCGTCACCAATATCGGCACCGGCAAGCAGCAGCTGGTCGAGATCGCCAAGGCACTCTCCAAGCAGGTGAAGCTGCTCATCCTCGACGAGCCGACCGCCAGCCTTTCCGAAAAGGACAGCGAGGCGCTCCTCAACCTGCTGCTCGGCTTCAAGGCGCAGGGCATCTCCTGCATCCTGATCTCGCACAAGCTGAACGAGGTCTCCAAGGTCTCGGACCGGATCACCGTCATCCGCGACGGCCGCACCATCGAGACGCTGAACCGGGACCAGATCAGCGAGGACCGCATCATCACCTCCATGGTGGGGCGCTCGCTCGAGGACCGCTATCCAGCGCGCACGCCGAACATCGGCGAGGTCGTGTTCGAGGTGAAGAACTGGTCGGTGTACCATCCCCAGCATCGCGACCGGCAGGTGATCAAGGGCATCGGCGTCAGTGTCCGCAAGGGCGAAGTTGTCGGCATCGCCGGGCTGATGGGGTCCGGTCGCACCGAGTTCGCCATGAGCCTCTTCGGCAGGTCCTACGGCGCCAAGATCACCGGCGACGTGCTGTTGCACGGCAAGAAGGTCGACACCTCCACGGTGCAGAGGGCCGTGTCGCACGGCATTGCCTACGCCACCGAGGATCGAAAGACCTACGGGCTCAATCTCATCGACCACATCAAGCACAACACGACACTCGCCAACCTCGTGGGCGTGTCGCGCTGGGGCATCATCGATGACCTCGCCGAGCTGGACGTGGCCAACGACTACCGCAAGAAGACCAACATCCGGTCCTCCAGCGTCTACCAGACGACGGGCAACCTGTCGGGCGGCAACCAGCAGAAGGTGGTGCTGTCCAAGTGGCTGTTCGCCAATCCGGAAGTGCTGATCCTCGACGAGCCCACGCGCGGCATCGACGTCGGGGCCAAGTACGAAATCTACGGCATCATCAACCAGCTCGCTGCCCAGGGCAAAGCGATCCTCGTCATCTCGTCGGAAATGCCCGAACTGCTCGGCATCACCGATCGGATCTACGTGATGAACGAGGGTCGGATCGTCGGTGAAATGCCGACTGCCGAAGCGAGCCAGGAAAAGATCATGCGCGCCATCGTGCGCGCCGAAGGGAAAGCATCATGACGACCGAAACCGCTCCCCAGCCCGTCACGGGCCCGGCAGAAGCCGGCGGACGCCACCACATGACGATCTGGAACGCGCTGCAGGCCAACCTGCGCGACTACGGTCTTCTGCTCGTCCTCATCCTGATCATGCTGTTCTTCCAGTGGACGACGGGCGGCACGCTGTTCAAGCCGGTGAACCTCACCAACATCGTGCTGCAGAACAGCTACATCATCGTGATGGCGCTGGGCATGCTGCTGGTCATCGTGGCCGGCCACATCGACCTGAGCGTCGGCTCCGTCTCGGGCTTCATCGGAGCCCTTGCCGCCATGCTGATGATCGGCTGGAAGTTCCCGCCGGAGCTGGCGTTCCTCGCCAATCCGTTCGTCGCGGCCATCATCTGTCTGGTCGTCGGCGCGGTGATCGGCGCGGTGCAGGGCTGGCTCATCGCCTACCACCGCATCCCGGCCTTCATCGTGACGCTGGCGGGCATGCTGATCTTCAAGGGCCTGTCACTGGCGCTTCTCGAAGGCAAGTCGGTCGGTCCGTTCCCGCCCGAGTTCCAGATGCTGTCGGCCGGTTTCATTCCCGACTTCATCGGCCCGATCACGCTGATCCCCGCGAGCGAGGGCGTGCAGCCGCTGGTGCTGCATGGGGCGACCCTCACCATCGGCATCGTCGCGGTGCTGGCGATGATCCTGTTTGCCATCCGCACCCGCGCCCGCCGTTCGGCGCGCGGCTACGAGACCGAACCCTTTGCTTTCTTCGCGATCAAGAACATCGTGATTGCCGGC
>JAEYZJ010000077.1 GCA_023430705.1 Pseudomonadota bacterium
CGCAGGCGCTGATCTCGAGCCTGCCGACGCTGGACAACCGGGGCGAGTTCAAGGGCATCCCGGGCCTTGCGCCCTCCCTGCTTCGCCTGCCCTCGGGGTGCGCTTTCCATCCGCGCTGCCCGTTCGCATCCGACCGCTCGCGACACGAGAAACCCGCCGTGCACACGTTGCCGGGCGGCCGCCTCGTGGCCTGTCACCTCTACGAACAGGAGGCCGTGACCAATGGCTAACCTGCTGGAAATCAGGAACGTCACCAAGGTCTACCAGCGCGGCCTGCTCTCTTCGCATGCCAAGATCGCGCTCAAGGACTATTCGCTGACCCTGAAGGAAGACGAGCCCACCATCCTGACCGTCGCCGGCGAGTCCGGCTCGGGCAAGACGACGCTCGCCATGCTTCTGCTTGGCTTCATCACGCCGACCACCGGCGAGATCCTCTACCGCGGGCAGAACATCACGACGCTGCGTGGACCCGATCGCATCGCCTATCGCCGCGAGGTGCAGGCCGTGTTCCAGGACCCCTTTGCGGTGTTCAATCCGTTCTACACGGTGGACCACCTGCTAACGGTTCCGATCAAACAGTTCAAGCTGGCCAAGTCCGGCCGTGACGCCCGTGCCAAGATGGACGAAGCGCTTAACGCCGTGGGCCTGCGCCCCGAGGACGTGCTGGGGCGCTTCCCCCACCAGCTCTCGGGCGGCCAGCGCCAGCGCATCAACGTCGCCCGCGCCTTGCTGCTCAAGCCGAGGCTGCTGATCGCCGACGAACCGGTGTCGATGGTGGACGCTTCGCTGCGCGCCAACATCCTCGAGTCACTCAAGAACCTGCACAAGCAGCATGGCGTGACCATCATCTACATCACGCACGACCTGACCACCGCCTACCACGTGGCCGACACCATCACGGTGCTCTACCGCGGCGATGTAGTGGAGAAGGGCGACGTGGAGAGCGTGATCCGCAATCCGCAGCACGCTTACACTCGTCTGCTGGTTGACTCGATCCCCTGGCCCAACCTCGACCAGAAGTGGGGCCAGCACTCCATCCGCTCCAAGGAATCGCAGGATCAGTTCCGCGCCGAGGCGCCGACGCCCTAATCGATCAGGAGTTCTCCGCCGGGCGGCCCAGTGCCGCCCGCAGCGGCACCGCATTCCTACCGAACCGGGACCAGCCGTGGCTGCGTCCCCTCCGCCCAGGCAAGCTTGCAGCGGCTCCGCAACGCCGTCCCAGGATTACAAATGCTCGAAATCGCCGAGGTCATTCCTCCCAAGTATTCCCCCGTCTGGAAACTCGCCAGGCAGTGCGGCGTCGATCTGGCCGTGGCCGGGCTGCCCTTTGACAGCCTGCAGGCAAACGAGCGCGTCTCATCGCTCTCAGCCCTCCAGCGCATGAAGGATGACTACGAGAAGGGCGGGTTCAAGATTCGCGTCATCGAAGCCCGTCCCCCGCTCAACAAGGCCAAGCGCGGCCTCGAGGGCCGTGACGAGGAGATCGACGTCGTTTGCGAACTCATCACCAACATGGGCAAGCTCGGTATCCCGGTGTGGTGCTACGAGTGGATGACCGATTTCAACTGGGTCCGTACCAACTTCGCCACCCCCTCGCGCGGTGGCTCGGTGGTCACGAGCTTCAACGTCGATGACGTGCCCGACGACATCACCTCCAACCCGCCGATCTCCGAGGAGAAGCTCTGGGAGACGCTGGAATACTTCCTGCGCCGCGTGCTGCCCGTCGCCGAGAAGGCCGGCGTGAAGCTCTCCATGCACCCCGACGATCCGCCGATCACCCCGATCAAGGGGGTGTCGCGCATCATGCGCTCGATCCCGAACTACCAGCGCCTCGTCGAGATGTTGCCGTCCGACTACAATACCATCACGCTGTGCCAGGGGAACTTCACCCTGATGACCGACGACCTGCCGTCAGTCATCCGCAAGTTTGGCAGCCAGAAAAAGATCAGCTTCGTCCACTTCCGTGACGTGGAGGGCGTGCCGACCAACTTCCGCGAAACCTGGCACGATGCCGGCAAGACCGACATGCTCGCGACCATGCGGGCGTACAAGGACATCGACTTCGATGGCGTGCTCCGTCCGGACCACGTCCCCACCGTCGAAGGAGACAGCAACGAAAACGCCGGCTACTCCGCCTTCGGCCGCCTCTACGCCATCGGTTACATTCGCGGCCTCCACGAAGCCGTGTACGGCAAGCACTAAGGTTCGTCTGAAATGAAGATCGCTCTCACCGGTTCGTCCGGCGGCGTAGGCCGCGCCATCATCAAGGAAGCTCGCAGGCAGGGGCATGACCTGGTCTGCATCGACCGCGTCGCGGCTCCCGAGACAGAGGAAACCAGGGACCTGCATTTCGTGCAGGCCAACATGGACGAGTACGACAAGCTCCTCGCAGCCTTCGCCGGTTGCGATGCCCTCATCCACATGGCCGCGATCCCCTCCCCCGGCCGCCACCCCGATCACATCGTCCACAACAACAACGTGGTCGGCAGCTACAATGCCCTGCAGGCAGCCGTCGAGAACGGCATCCTGCGCGTCTGTCAGGCATCGAGCGTGAATGCCATCGGCCACTCCTACAGCCGCGATCCACACTACGACTACCTGCCGATCGACGAGGAGCACGCCAACTACTCCGAGGAGCCCTACAGCCTTTCGAAGTGGATCTGCGAGGCCCAGGCCGACGCCTTTGCGCGCCGGTGGGACGACATCTCCATCGCTTCCATGCGCTTCCACTGGGTCGTGCCTGAGCGTGAACTTGCCGCCCGCAACTTCACGCCCAACTCTGCGGACCCGAAGAAGCACCTTTTCGCCTACACCCGCTTCGATGCGGCCGCGCGCGCGTGCCTTCTGAGCCTTGAGGGCAAGTTCAAGGGGCACGAAGTCTTCTACATCGTCGCGCCGGATACCACGCTCGACATCCCCAGCCTCGAGGCTGCTGCCACCTACTTCCCCGGAATCCGGGTGAAGGGCGATCTCAGCGGACGCAAGGCCTTCTTCGACTCCTCTAAGGCGGAGCGCATCCTGGGCTGGAAGCACGACCTCTAGGTGAGGTGAGACTTTCGCACTGGGGGCGGGCCTGCCAACCCCAGCTTTAAAGTTCGGCCGGCGGGCGGAAGCCCGCCGTACGGCCCATTGGCAAGGACTGCCATCTGTCCGTACGGGTGGCCGACAATTCGGAGAGACGTCATGAGACTGACTGCAACGCTTGCACTGACCTTTGCCGCCGCGCTCGCGGTGGCGCCGGTCATCGCCCAGGATACGCCGGATTCGGCCGTGGCCGGCACCAGTCAGTTCGAACAGAAGGTCCTGACCGACGGCCTCCAGAACCCATGGGAGATAACCTGGGGACCCGACGGTTGGCTGTGGATCACGGAGCGCACTGGCGGCCGGATAACCCGCGTCAACCCCGACGACGGCAGCAAGCAGGTCGCTATCACCATCGACGAAGTGTCCGCCCCCGGCGGGCAGGACGGTCTTCTCGGGCTGGCGCTCGACCCCGGCCTGCTGCAGGGGACCGGCAATGACTACGTCTATGCTTCTTACACCTACGTCGACAAATCGCTCGGCGGCATCCCGTGGGTCAAGGACCCGGGGAGCCCTTACCATGACCTCTGGGTCAAGATCGTCCGGCTGACTTACGACCAGGGAACGGGCACCCTCTCCGAGCCGGTCGATCTCATCTCGGCCATTCCCGCCAAGAATGACCACAATTCCGGTCGGCTGAAGTTCGGTCCCGATGCCAAGCTCTACTACACCATCGGCGACGGCGGTAAGGGTCAGCTCGGCAACTGGTGCATCCCCATCGAGTCGCAGCGCCTACCGACTACCGACGAGATCGCCGCCCGCCAGTGGGTCGCCTACGAGGGCAAGACGCTGCGCCTGAACCTCGACGGGTCGATCCCCGAGGACAATCCCGAGCTCAACGGTGCCCGCAGCCACGTCTTCACCTACGGTCATCGCAACGCCCAGGGGATCGACTTCGGCGCCAACGGCTTGCTCTACGCTTCCGAGCAGGGTCCCAAGACCGATGACGAGGTAAACATCCTGGTCTCGGGCGGCAACTACGGTTGGCCCCACGTCGCCGGCTACAAGGATGACAATGCCTACCAGGCGGCACGCTGGGATCTCGCCACGACTCCCTGCGCGCAGTTGACCTTCTCAGACATCACCATTGATCCTTCCGTGCCTGTCACGGACGAGACCGCCTGGCCCGGCGAACAGCAGGACCCTCTCGCGACGCTCTTCACCGTGCCCAGCGACTGGAACTTCCGCGATCCGGCCTGTGGTGGCATCGACTTCATCTGCTGGCCCACGGTCGCTGCCTCGTCAATGCAGGCCTATTTCCCCACAGCCGGCCAAGGGATTCCCGGCTGGGGCAACTCGCTGCTCGTTACCACCCTCAAGCGGGGCTCGATCTACCGCATCCCGCTCAGCGAGGACGGCAAGTCCGTCGCAGGTCCCGTCGAGCGGTACTTCCAATCCGAGAACCGCCTGCGCGATATGGCGCTCAGCCCGGATATGAAGACGCTCTACGTCGCCACCGATGTCTCGGGTCTCGTCGGAACCATGGACGGCGGCGCGGGAACCACGCTGCAGTACCCCGGCTCAATCCTCGTCTTCACCTACGCCGGAGAGGGCGAACGCGCCGCGGCGACGGGCGGGCAGGCACCGGCTACCGGGGCTTCGGAGTCCGCAGCTACCGCCACCGGCGACCCCGTGACCTTCACCGCAGACCAGGCGTCCCGCGGCAAGACTGCCTACGACGCCAACTGCGTCTCCTGTCACGGTCCGGACCTGATCAGCGCCAACTATGGCCCGCCGCTCGCCGGCGCCTACTTCGAGAACAAGTGGCTGGGCCAGACCGCCGCCGCGCTCTACAACCACACGCACGACCGCATGCCACCCTCCCGCCCGGGCGAACTCGGCGACGAAACCTACGCCGATCTCGTCGCCTACATCCTTCAGGTCAACGGCGTGTCGGCCGGCCAAAGCGAACTGCCGACCGACCGCGCGGCGCTCGAGGCCCTGGTCATCTCGCGCTGATCAGATCGACGTCACCGGGCCAGCTCGGTGACGTCGTCCGCGAACTCAGCCGTCAACCCGGTGGCGATAACTGCGGTCGCCCGCCTCCTGGCTCGGCGGCAACTCGCGCAGGAGCGCATCGTACTCACGCTCCGCAAGGCCGTAGGCGCCGTTGGTGAAGGTAGCGAGCCCTTCCCGATCCGTGATCACCATGACGCCTCGCATCGTCCGGATCAACCCGCGCGCCTCGAGGTCCTGCAACGCCCGCGTGACGCCGGCCCTGCGCACCGCTAGCATCACGGCAAGGAACTCGTGCGTTATCCGGAAAGACTCACCCAGCCGGTCTCCCACCATCAGCAGCCAGCGAGCCACCCTCTGCTCGAGCAGCAGCAGCCCGTTCGCCGACGCCGTTGACGCGATCTGGATCGCGAACGCCTGCGCATACCGCATGAGCAGTTGCTGTAATGTCCAGCTCTGCCGCAGCGCATAGCGCAAGTTCTCCGGCTCGATCCGCACTGCGCTGCCGGGCCCCTGCATGAAGGTTGAGAACGGCGTGCGCTCGGCCCCATGCACGACCGACAGTCCGGTCATGCCCTCGCGGCCGATCAGGCCGATCTCGATGAACCCGCCATCGCTGTCGTCGGCCACTACCGAAGCGAAGCCGCGCTCGATGAAGTAGATGGATTCCACCTCCCGGTTCGCCACCTCCAGCGCA
>JAEYZJ010000118.1 GCA_023430705.1 Pseudomonadota bacterium
GGCGCCTCGTGTCAGCGGTCGGGGCCGGGACGGTGGAAGTGCCGGCCGCGCGGGGCGTCGGAGCCGGGGCGGAAGCCCTTGCGGGACATCAGGCCGGACTTCTGCTCGTCCGAGAGGCTCTGGTAGAAGGCCTTGAACGGCGGCAGCACCCCGGCGAAGGCGGCGAGGCGGGCCTCGTCGAGCTCAAGGCGCCGCTCGAGGCGCTGGATCAGGTCGGGGCGCCCGGCGCGGTCGGACTTGCGGTCGGACTTGTCGCCGGACTGGCGGTCGGGCGTGGCGGATTGCCGGGCCGGGGCCTGGCAGTTGTCGGCAAAATCGGTCTGCGCGGTCAGGGCGGCGATGCGGAAGTCCTCGAACAGCTTCTGCTGCTCGGCGGTCAGGTCGAGCCGGTCGGCCATGCGCTCGAGGCGACGCTCGAGCCGGTCGGCGGCGCGCGGGTTGCACGAGACGTCGGCGAAGCGGAAGCCGCCGCCGCCGTCGCGGCGGAACTCGAGGGTCCGCCGGTCACCATCGCCGGGCCGCGGCTGCTGCTGGCCGGCGAAGGCCGGCGCCATGGCGGTGAGGCCGAGCGCGGCGATGACGGCGGCGAGAATGGTGGCACGGGTGAGGTTCATCGGGGTCTCCCTCTGGTTTGGGGTGAGGAGAACATGCCCGACGCCGGATTGCCCCCGGGTTACGGGAAGGTGAACAGTTGGAAAGGTCGGGCGCAGGTGCGCCGCCGGCTGTTCCTCCGCGCCAGCGGCGGGGACCCCGCGCTCCGCGAGCGGCGGTCGGGAGCCTCAGGAGGAGATGTACTCCTTGAGGGCGAGGGCTTCCTGCTCGGCTTCCTCGATCTTGCGCTTCACCACGTCGCCGATGGAGACGATGCCCGTGAGCTTGCCGCCGTCGACGATGGGAATGTGACGGATGCGGTGCTGGGTCATGGTTTCCATGAGGTCGGCAACCGAGGCGCCGGACGTGCAGGTGATGACCCGGGTGGTCATGACGTCGCGCACGGGCAGCGAAAGCAGGGTGGCGGGGTCCTTGTCGAGGCGGCGGACGATGTCCCGCTCGCTGAGGATGCCGGCAACCTTGCCCATGGCATCGAGGACGACGACGGCGCCGATCTTGCGGCTGTTGAGGGTCTGCACGGCATCGGCGAGCGGCGCGTCGGCGGCCACGGTGTGGACGGTACGGCCCTTGGATTGAAGGATAGTCTCGACTTGCATCGTTAAGGTCCTCCTCTCAAGGCGGCATAGTGCGCCGGATGGGAGGGCGGGACAAGGGCACGGTGCCCAAAAAGCAGTCAGGGCGCCACCCGGGAAGGGCGGCGCCCCGTGCCGTTCGCGGGACCTTACTGGGTCTTCTTGAGGTTGCGCTTCTGCTCCTCGACGGTTTCGCCGGCCGCCGGCTGGTCGAGGAGGGGCAGGGTGACGGGCTCGCCGTCGGCGACGGCCACGACGGTGATCTTGCCGGCCAGCGCGGCGGGATTGGTCTCGGCCGCGGCGAGGTCGGCGAGGCCGATGCCGGCTTCGTCCCTGCTGGTGATGGTGAGCTCAAGGTGCGAGGCGCCGAGGAGGAAGTTGCCCAGCTGCTGGGCCGCCATCAGGGCCTCGGGCGTGTTGCCGAGGAAGGCCAGCGTCAGGCCCTGGGCCATGCCGGCGACGGCGGTGCGGAACGCCGCTTCGGGCTGGCCGGCGTCACGCGCCCCGGTGGCGATCAGGATGGAGCCGATGCCGCGATCCTCGATCTCGAGGGTGAGTTCCCTGAGGGTGATCGCCTGGGCCGCCAGCAGGGCCGCCTGGTCGTCGTCGCCGAAGAGGGCGGGCGCGGCGTTGCCGAAGGTGCCCGAGAGCGTGATGCGGCCGAGCCTGCCGAGGTCGATGGTGACGTCGTTCGCGGCGATGGTCGAGGTCGCCTCGTCCCACGCGAAGCTGGTGCCGAGCGAGATATCGAGCTCGTCGATGCCGCGGGCGAGGAGGTCGGCCACCGGCAGCTCGGTCATCTCGGCGGTGAGCGGCACGACGAGGTTGGCGAGGCGCAGCGAGATGTCGGCCGGGATGCCGTTGACGTAGTTGCCGAGCGTCGCGTCGAAGGCGCCGAGGGTAGCGGTGACGCGCTCGGCGGGGTTGTCGGTATCGGGGACATCGATGTCGAGGCCGGCAAGGCTGAGGCCGTCCATGGCCGGCACGAGCTGGCGCCAGTTCTGCTCGAAGAAGGCTTCGTCGATGGTCGCGGCAGCTTCAATCGTGGCGATGGCAGTGGAGAAATCCATCTGCTTCCAGGTGAAGTTGTCGAGCGTCACGTGGCCTTCGCCCGTCACCTCCATGGCGAAGTCGTCGAACGAGAAGGCGGGATAGAGCGCCGGCTCGAAGCCACCGGCGGACATGGTGCCGAGGGAGAAGCTGACCGCCTGGCCCTTCTCGTCCTTGCCCGAGCACTCGATGCCGTCGAGGGTCACCGGGCTCGAGGAGAAGGCCTGCAGCAGGTCGGCGTAAAAGAGCACGATCTGCCTGATGTCCTCGGGCGGGACCTCGGCGCCGCCGGCGTCAGCCGCCTCGGCTTTGGCGACGAGGGCCTGGATGTCGGAGAAGTTGTACCTGAGCGGCCGGGCGCTGAAGCTCCCGAGCTCCGCCGCCCCGATGGTGCAGGCGGCATCCTCGCCGTCGCTGAACGTGCCGCCGGCAAAGCTGAAGTCCGCATAGAGCTCGCGCATGCCGTTACCGGCGGACGGGGACGGAGCGAGGCCGTAAAAGCCGAGCAGGCCGGCGATATCGAAGCGGCCGACGGACATTTCGCCGAGCGTGCCCTCACCCTTGGGACCGGCGGTGAAATCGGCGCCATCGACGGTGGCCGAGGCGGCGACGCCATCGACGACATCCTCGAGCACGAGGTTGCGGTAGGTGAAGCTGGCCGAGTTCTCCGGGCCGCCGTCGACCGTGAGGATCAGCTCGGGAATGATCACGGACGTGGCGTTGAGCGTGGCGAGGGGGGCCAGCGAGCCTGCGGCGCCCGAAAAGAGCGCCCGGACCTCGGCCTCGTCGAGGTTGCCGTCGACGATCTCGACGGCCGGAACGGCGAGCCCGATGCCACCCTCGACGGGGGCAATGCCGGTGACGCTGAGCGTTTCGGCCCGGGCCGGAGCCAGGGCAAGGCCGGTGAAGGCGGTGGCGAGCAGGAGCGCGTGGGCCGGGCGCAGGGCGCCGCCGGTGGGCGCGTGGACGTTACGGGTCATGTCGGTTCCTCGAGCATCGAACGTTCGGCCGCAAAGACCACAGCGCCCAGCGCGCGAATGATTGCAGCACGACCATAGCGGGCAGACCAGTGGTCCACCCGCGCGCGTTCTAGACTATCGGAGCTAACGGGAAGATGAACGGAAACAGTAAGAGTTCCGTCGAGGCGTGATGATCAGCTTTCGCCCATGCCCGGCTTCCACGAGGCGAGCGGGTTGCCGTGCCGGCTGCGGGGCCGGGTGCGCAGGCCGTCGCGCAGGATCGAGCGCACCACTTCGACGGTGATGGCGAGGATCAGCGCGCAGAGCGGCACGAACAGCATGAGCACGCCCGCATCGAGATTGCCGAGGCCGGTGCCGGCGCGGGGCGGGATCACCCCGATGGCATAGAGCACGCCGGCTACGACGAAGGTGAGGGAAAAGGAAATGACCGTGGTCGCGGCGAGCGGCTTGCGCAGGAACCTGCGGGCGAAAAACAGGCGCTTGTGCTGCGCGGCGGGCAGTTGGGTGGGGGACATTGGAGGCTCGCTGACTCGGACGATCACGACGCAGTGAAGATGACTGCCGGAATGCGCGGATGTTTGGTTGGCATCGCGGTGAGAAGCGGACAATTTGAAGGCAATCGTGTGGCACGGGAGCCGCGCCGGAGACGGAGGGCGGCCAGGGGTTTCCAGGCCGGAACCGGTTACCGATCCGTTACGCGATGCTGTGCCGGGCTGGGAACGGCCTCGCGGGAGCGCGCGTTTTCGGGCACGGCGCGGTTGTGCGGCGCGCCGGGAGGGCCTAGAGGATTCCGGCCGTTTTTCCCGGAGATTGACCTTGGCTTTCCTGTCCGAAGCGCTGAACCGCATCCAGCCGTCCGCCACCGTCGCGATCAACGCCAAAGCCCAGGAGATGAAGCGGCAGGGGCAGGACGTGATCTCGCTCGCCGCCGGCGAGCCGGATTTCGACACGCCCGAGCATGTGCGCGAAGCCGCCATCCGGGCGATCAACTCGGGCAAGACCCACTATACGGCCGTCGACGGCATTCCCGAGCTGAAGGAGGCCGTGGCGGCCAAGTTCCGGCGCGACAATGGGCTCGACGTGACCGCGGCCGACTGCTTCGTCGCCTCGGGCGGCAAGCAGATCATCTTCAACGCGCTGCTGGCGACGCTGAACCCCGGCGACGAGGTGGTGATTCCGGTGCCGTACTGGGTGAGCTACCCCGAGATCGTGCGGCTGTGCGACGCCACGCCCGTGTACGCCATGGCCGACGCCTCGACGGGCTTCAAGCTGACGCCCGAGGCGCTCGAGACGGCGATCTCGCCGAAGACGAAGTGGCTGATCCTCAACACGCCCTCGAACCCCAGCGGGGCGGCGTATACGGCCGGCGAGCTGCGCGGGCTGGCCGACGTGCTGCTGCGCTACCCGCAGGTGCATATCCTCACCGACGACATCTACGAGGTGCTGGTCTATGACGGCGGCAGCTTCGCGACAATCGCCGGGGTGGAGCCGCGGCTGCGCGAGCGGACGCTGACCATGAACGGCGTCTCCAAGTCGCACGCGATGACCGGATGGCGCATCGGCTACTGCACCGGCCCGCGGGCGCTGCTGGCGGCGATGAACAAGCTGCAGAGCCAGTCGACCACCAACCCGTCGTCGGTCTCGCAGTGGGCGGCGGTGGAGGCACTGAACGGGCCGCAGGACTTCCTCAAGGGCTGGCGCGACATCTTCCAGGGGCGCCGCGACCTCGTGGTCAACGGGCTCAACGCCAATACCGGCATCGACTGCCTGTCGCCGGAGGGGGCGTTCTACG
>JAEYZJ010000234.1 GCA_023430705.1 Pseudomonadota bacterium
CAGCAGCGCCTCGGCCACCGCCGCCTCGGCCGCGTCGCCGTCCATGCCGGCGACGCGACGCGCCGTCTCGTCCAGATACGCGTCGACCGGCCGGTAGCGGCTGAACGCTTCGAACGGGTTCTGGAAGATCGGCTGCACCAGCCCGAGGAACTGCTGCTTCGACAGCGTCGTGCCCTTGCCCGTCACCACGGTGTCGTAGACGATCGCTCGCCCCGAACTCGGTGGTTCGAGCCGCAGCAGGGTCTTTGCCAGCGTGGTCTTGCCGCTGCCCGATTCACCCACCACCGCGATCACCACCGGCTTGTCGCCTTCGATCGTGATGTTGACGTCGTTGAGCGCCTTCACCTGCCGCGAGCGGACGAGGCCCCCCTGCCGGTAGATCTTGTTCAGCCCTTCGGTCTTGAGGATGATCGTCATGCTGCGACCCCCGCGCCCTGGCTGGGTCGCGCGACGAAGTGGCCGGGCCTGACCTCGATCAGCTCCGGCTCGACCCGATAGGCCCGGTCGCCGCCGGCGCCCGCCGCACTCGCCAGCACACCGCGCATGCTGTCGTCGCCGATGGCCGGCAGCGAGTCGATCAGCATCTTGGTGTAGGCATGCTGCGGGTCGGCGAAGACGCTCTCGGTGTCGCCGTATTCGACCACGCGTCCGGCATACATGATCAGCATCTTGTGGGTGACCTGGTAGTGCACGCCCATGTCGTGCGAGACGACGAGGATGGTGTTGCCCATGCGCTCCTGCACATCCATCAGCAGCATCAGGATTTCCTTCTGCACCACGACGTCGAGCGCCGTGGTCGGCTCGTCGGCAATGATCAGCGCGGGCTCGAAGAAGGTCGCAAGCGCGATCATCACGCGCTGCCGCATGCCGCCCGACAGCTGGTGTGGATAGGAATCCATGGCCTCGGGGGGCAGGCCGAGCCTGCCGATATAGGCCCGGGCCCGCTCCAGCACCCGCTTCTTGTTGCTGTCGGTGCCGGGGAAATCGATGAACTGGTCGCGGATGCGCACCACCGGGTTCAGCGAGTTCATCGAGCTCTGCGGAATGTAGGAGATGGACCTGAACCATTCGCGGCGGATGCTGTCGGTCGTCACGGGCCTGCCGTCGGCGCCCTTCATCCCGTAGTCGATGCTGCCGCCCAGCAGCGCCATCGGCGAGCGGATGTCGCCATAGATGGCCTTCATCAGCGTGGACTTGCCGCAGCCGGACTCCCCCGCCACGCCGACGATGCAGCCATCGGGAATGGTCAGCGTCACCCCGTCCACGGCGCGAATGACGCGGCCGCCGATGCGATAGCCGATCTGGAGGTCGTTGAGCCGGATCACAGGACACCCCGCTTGTTGGCAAAGGCCTGGTTGAAGCCGGTCGAGGCGAGGAAGAGACCGAGGAACAGCAGCACCGTCGCGATGATCGGCGCCACGATCCACACATAGTTGCCGGTGAACAGCGCGTTGTAGTTGAGGGCCCAGAAGATGATCGAGCCCAGCGTCGGCACTTCCACCTTGGACAGGCCGATCACCGCCAGCGTCGCCTCGGTGTTGATGGCGAACAGCACGGTGTTGATGAAGGCCACCAGCATATAGGCGGTCACATAGGGGAACACTTCGCGCAGCAGCACGTCGAAGGTGCTGGCGCCCGAGAACTTCGCCATGTTGATGAACTCGCGCTCGCGCAGCGTCAGCGCCATCGAGCGGATGGTGCGCGCCCCCCAGGCCCAGCCGAACACCATGATGATGAAACCGACGGTGAGGAAGGATGAATTGCCCCGGATCACCGCTCCCAGGATGATCAGGATCGGCAGCAGCGGGATGGTGATGAAGCTGTCGACCACGAGCATCACGACGCGCTCGAAATTGCCGCCGATATAGCCGGCGCTGAGGCCGATGGTGGTGGCGATGACCGTCACGCCGATCCCGACCAGGATGCCGAGCGTCAGCGAATTGCGCACCGCGAAGGTGAGGAACCAGAAGATGTCCTGGCCGATGGCGTTGGTGCCGAGCGGATGCTCCCACGACATCGGCAGGTTCTTCAGGTAGCTCGCCTGCACCGAGGGATCGACCGGCGCGAAGAACGGCAGGATGAAGCTGCCCAGCCCCATCACGAGGACGATGCTGAGCCCGATGGCGAGGCGCGGATTGAGCAGCCAGGCGAGGCTGTCGCGGCGCCGGGGCGCGGTTTGCTTCGCGGCGTCCACCGCTTCCGAGACGGCAGAGCTCATTTGTGACGGATCCGCGGATCGAGGAGAGGATAGATCAGGTCGATGATCAGCGCGGCGGTGGCCACGGCGATGATCGAGATGGTGATGGCGCCATAGAGCACATTGTAGTCGCCGCTCGAGGCGGCGGTCCGCATGATCAGGCCGACGCCGGGATAGGAGAACAGCATCTCGGTCAGCAGCGCGCCGTTGAACACCGTGCCCAGCGACAGGGCCAGCGCCGTCACCTGCGGCAGCATGGCGTTGCGGAACACGTAGCGCATCATGCGCGTCCAGTTCGAGGCGCCCTTGAGCCGCGCGTAGGTGACATAGGGCTCCTCGGTGGTCGCCACCGCCAGCGCCTTCATCGACAGGATGTTCCAGCCGAAATTGGCGAGCACCAGCGTGATCGCGGGCAGCAGCGAGCTGTAGAGGATCATGCCCATCTTCTGCGGCGTCATCTGTCCCACCGGGAACGATGGCGCCAGCGGGAAGATCGGGAGCAGGTAGCTGAACACCAGGATCACCGTCACCGCGAGGATGTAGTACGGGATCGGGTAGAGCAGGATGCCCACCACTTCGAGGATGCTGGCGGCCCGCCTGGTGTGGAAGTAGCCCGCGACGAGACCCACCATGTTGCCCAGGACCCAGGCGACGAACGTCGAGCACAGCAGCAGGCCGAGCGTCCACGGCACGGCGGTGAAGATGATCTGCGACACCGGCTGCGGATAGAAGGTGAAGGACGGGCCGAAGTCGAAGCGCAGGACGACGCGCTCCAGGTACGAGACGTACTGCGTCAGCAGGTCGCCTTTCAGCCCGTACAGCACTTCGAGGTTTTCACGCAGGCTGGTGATGGCTTCGGCGGTGAGGGCGCCGGAAGCGCGGGCCTGGATCTGGCCGATATAGCCGTCGATCGGGTTGGTCGGCATCAGGCGCGGCAGGAAGAACGTGATGGTCAGGCCGATGAAGAGGACCACGAGGTAGAGGCCGACGCGTTTGGCCACATACTGCAGGACACCGATCATCGCGTTCTATCCTTGAGCGGGGGAGGTGCGGGGCGGCGGCAGGCCGCCACCCCGACTGATCGACCGGGGCCTACTGCTGGACAGTCGGCTGGATGTTGAGCAGCGTCTTCTTGAACGACGACCACCAGGTGTAGGGCGCAGCGTAGAAGTTGGCCTGCTTGGGGTAGTTCGTCCAATAGGTGCTGTTGGTCGGGATCGTGGTCGGAATGTTCATCAGGTTGATGAGCTGCATGCCTTCCGTCAGCTTCTTGGTGATCTCGATGCCATTGGCGACGAAGGGCTCCGAACCGATCTCCAGCGTCTTGCTGTCCGCCACGAGCTTGAAGATCTCGGGGTCGGTGGCGCGGATGTAGTTGCCCTGCAGCGGCTCGTTGGAGTCGGCCGGCTGGTTGTAGGCCTTGGCATCGCTGAACGAGGCCCAGCTGTTGAACCAGTTCGAGTTGTAGGTGCAGCTGCTCGACCAGTTCACCATCAGGTCGAGACGGGCATTGGTGTTCTGCACCGTCGCGAACTCGCCATTGTCGACCTGGCGGGCATTGACGTTGAACCCGGCCTTGCGCCAGCTGTCGGCGATCGAGAAGCCGGTCCGCTGCATGACCTTGTTCCAGTCGGCAGGGATGACGAAATCGAGCACCCACGGCGAGCCGTCGGCCTTGGCGTAGAACCCGTCCGCACCCTTCTTGATGCCGACCGAGGCGAGCAGCTTTTCCGCCTGCGCCGGATCGTACTTCCACCAGCCCTGGCCGAAGCTCTGCTTGACCGCGTCGCCCGTCGGGATCTCGGATTCCGGCGTGCCCTGGGCCTTCAGCTTTTCGATCAGTTCGGCGCCGAAGTTCGGGTTGAACGGCTTGTAGCCATCGGCCAGCGTCAGCTCGTTGAGGAAGCCGACCAGCGGCTCGTAGAACACCGGTCCGGTGATGGGCGTGTCGGCGATCGGCAGGGCCGAAGCCTTGAACTGCCCGCTGACGGCGCTGATGCCGACGGTCTGCATGTCGATCGAGAGCGCCAGCGCCCAGCGAACCGCCGCCTCGTTGTACGGCGACTTCAGCTGGTTGAAGTAGATGCCATAGGCGCAGGCATCGTTCATGTCGTGATAGGGCAGGGTGGGCGAGAAGGTCTCGATCTTGGGGTTGCGCGCCTTGGCGGCGGCAATCGAGTCCGGGCTCATGAAGGTGTCGACGTCGTACTGGTTCTGGACGAAGGCCAGGGTCCGGGTCTCTTCGGCGCCGAAGTCCTTGTAGAGCACATACTTGGCCTTGGGCTCGCCGGAATTGCCCCAGCCCGAACGCTGCCAGTCGTCGCGCAGCTCCCACAGCTGCCAGAAGCCGTTGGGATCGAATTCCTTGATCTTGTACGGCCCCAGGGTGACGGCGGGGGCGTTCTTGAAGGTCACGACCTCGTCGCCGAGCGGCTCGAAGATATGCTTGGGCACGGGCACGAAGAGCGAGCCCCAGGTATAGACGCCCATCACGGTCTGGAAGTCATAGGCCGAAGCCTGCGTTTCGATGTCGAGCGTGTGGGCGTCGACCTTCTTCCAGCTGCCTTCCTTGATGTAGTTCACGGTGCGCGCGACGAAGGTGAGCTTGTCGCGATGCTTGAACGAGGTCTCGAGCGTGTAGATCAGGTCGTCGACGGTGAACTCGACGCCGTCGCTCCAGTAGACGCCGGGGCGGATCTTGATGCGGAAGGCGGTGTGATCGTCGTTGAGCACTTCCACCGGGCCGGCGGCGAGTTCGGGGTAGGACTGGCCGGAGGCCGTGTCCATCTCCCACAGGAAGCTCCACCCCAGCTCACGGAAGCCGCGCCAGATCGCATACTGGTTGAGCGGGTTCTGCGCATCGGGGTTGGCCGATTTGCCGTCGAAGGTCTGCACGATCAGCGTCTCGTTGCGGGGCGTGCCCACATCGGTCATTTCCTGCGCGTAGCTGGCGCCTGCCAGCAGCAGGCCCGCAAGCGGGGCCAGCAAGTATCGGCCAAGCCGTACCATTGTCCGTGTCCTCCTCGTTGCCCTGGATCGCCGCCGGTTTCGGCTGTCGCGTCCGGGATTTCCCTCTCGGCGGTCGGCCATCGCACAGCCGGGCGCGACGGCCGGCTTGCGCCGGCCGGACATGCCGCCGTGGTCGAAGGGCTCCTCACCTCTCCCCATGCGCCCGTGGGTGCAGACCTGCACCTCGGGCACACAACGCAAACAGACGACATTTGTCTATTTCGCTTTGTTTGCGATTAATGAGGATTACGGGCGCATCAGGGGCGAGTCAATGCCGATCCTTGTCGAATTCAGCGACAGCCACCTGACGGCCGGGGCGTCCGGCAGGCCATGCCGAGGCGTCGCGCCAACCGTCGGGGTCGGCACTGCGGAACTAAGATGCTGGCAGGGTTCGCTATTTCAGCGGGCGATGATCACTTCGATGCCGCGACGCTCGAACTCGCGGGCATCCTCATCACGAATGCCGTCGTCGGTGATGAACGAATGGATCACATCCAGGGTGCCGAGCCGCGTGAACGAGGTGCGGTTGATCTTGGTCGAGTCCGCCACCAGGTAGACGTGCTGCGCCGCCTTGATCATCGCCTGCTTGAGCTGCAGGTCGGCAAAGCTGGGATAGGTGAGGCCCGCCTCCAGCGACACCCCGGCCGTGGCGAGGAACAGCTTGCCCGCCAGGATATCGCGGAAATACTCCACCGACTTGTCGCCGCTCAGCGACAGCGTCGGTGCCTTGAACTGGCCGCCCGGCATATGCACGGCGAACCCCGGTACGGCGCCGAGGATCAGGGCGATGTTGAGCGCGTTGGTGATGAGCGTCAGGTCGCGACGCTGCAGCAGCCCATGCGCCACCTCGGTCGTGGTGGAGCCGGCATCGAGGATGATCGTTTCGCCGTCCCCGACCAGGGAGGCGGCGCGCACCCCGATCCGGCGCTTCTTGTCCATGTTCTCGAGGTGCTGCAGCGACAGCGTCTCGACCTGCCGGGGCAGCGTCTTGAGGAAGGCGCCGCCATGCTCGCGCGAGATGTAGCCATCCGCTTCCAGCCGCTCGAGATCCTGCCGGATGGTCGCCTCGCTGACCTCGAAGGCCGCCGAGAGGTCGCGCACGCGGGCGCTTCCCTCCTCCTGGAGCCACTCCAGAATCTTGCGCCGCCGCGGTTCGGCCAGCAGTCCCGACAGCGTGCCGCCCGGGTCCGCGCCGCTCGACGCCTTGCGGTCCGGTCGGCGGGGGGTCTTCTGCTCGTTCATGCTCGGCGCTCGCCTTCCATCGCGACAGGACTACCGTGCCGCCGGCATTCTCGGCAACCCGCCCGCCGAGCTTTCCACCGCACTCGCCATCGAATATACGACAAACGAAACCAATCACAAATTTTCGATAGTGACGCGCGACGATCTATCAGCTAGTTGTCGCTCCAAGAAAGCAGGGGAGCCCATCGGTGCCAGCCGGTTCTCGCCCCCGATGCTGCAGGAGGCAGTCTTGACGTTCCCGGCTTCCGCCGAGCTTCGCAACGATCCGGTCGCGCTGATCCGCGACAAGGCGCTGTGGATCCGCCGGCGCAGTTTCCAGATGGTCTACGAAGCGCAGCTGGGTCATCCCGGCGGCGATTTCAGCGCCGCCGATGTGCTCGCGACGCTCTATTTCGGCGTGCTGCGCTACGACCCTGCCGATCCGCTCAATCCCGCTCGCGACCGGTTCGTGATGAGCAAGGGCCATTGCACGGGCGCCTTCTACTCCGTGCTGGCCGCCGCCGGCTACTTCCCCGAGGAGCAGCTCGGCACCTACATGCAGCCGCTGTCCCTGCTCAACGGCCACCCGAACCGCAACTACCTGCCCGGCGTCGAGACCAATACCGGCCCGCTCGGCCACGGCCTGCCGGTCAGCGTCGGCATCGCCATAGCCGGCCAGATCGACGGTGCCGACTACCGCACTTTCGTGCTCACCGGCGACGGCGAGCTGCAGGAGGGGAGCAACTGGGAAGCCGGCCTCACCGCGGGACACAGGAAGCTCGAGAACCTGACGCTGATCGTCGATCGCAACCGCCTGCAGCAGGGCGCCCGCACCGAGGAGACTGCCACCCTCGATCCGCTCGACGACAAGTGGCGTGCCTTCGGCTGGCATGTGGAAGTGGTCGACGGTCACGATCACCGCGCCCTCCATGAGGTGCTCGGCGCGTCGCCCAGGGGCCGCGGCAAGCCGCTCTGCGTCATCGCCAACACCGTCAAGGGCAAGGGCGTGAGCTTCATGCACGACAACGTCGCCTGGCACCACGGCGTGCCGAACCGGGAACAATACGAGCAAGCCATGCGGGAACTCGCCTGATGAGCGCCGCCGTCCCCGCCCCCGCCGGCTGGCACGATTGCCGCGACACGTTCTCCAGAACCGTCGAGGCGCTGGCCGAAGCCGATCCGCGCATCGTCACCGTGGTGAGCGACAGCGTCGGCTCGTCCAAGCTGGTGAACTTCCGCAAGCGCTGGCCCGAGCGCATGGTCAATGTCGGTATCGCCGAGCAGACCGTGGTGGCCGTCGGGGCCGGCCTCGCCAACGGCGGCAAGGTGCCGTTCGTTTCGGCAGCATCGTGTTTCCTCACCGCCCGCGCGCTGGAGCAGATCAAGGCCGACGTCGCCTACTCCAACGTCAACGTGAAGCTGATCGGCCAGTCGAGCGGCGTCGCCTACGGGGAACTGGGCCCCACGCACCACTCGATCGAGGACATGGCGTGGTTGCGGTTGCTCAACAACCTGACGCTGATCGTGCCGTCCGATCCCTGGGAAACCGAGCAGGCCATCCGCGCCGCCGCCGCCCATGACGGCCCGGTGTTCGTGCGCGTGAGCCGCATGCCGGTGCCGGACCTGCCGCGCACCGATCCGCGGTTTGAGATAGGCAGGGCCGAAACGCTTCGCGCTGGCGGCGACCTCGCCATCATCGCAAACGGCGTCATGGTGCATCGGGCCCTCGCGGCCGCCGAGGCCCTCGCGGCCGACGGCATCGCGGCCCGCGTCATCAACATGTCGACCGTGAACCCGCTCGACGAGGCGACCATTCTCGAGGCCGCCGGAACCGGCGCCGTCGTCACCGTCGAAGAGCATTCGGTGCGCGGTGGTCTCGGCGGTGCGGTGGCCGAGGTGCTGGCGACGAACGCGCCGGTGCCGATGCGCATCCTCGGCTTCCCCGGCTTCCTGCCCACCGGCTCGGCCGACTGGCTGCTCGAGCATTTCCACCTCAACGCCGCCGGCATCGCCGAGGCGGCGCGCCAGGTCCTGAAGCGGAAATGAGCAACGGGCTGATCCTCGCCATCGACCAGGGCACGACCAACACCAAGGCCCTGGCGTTCGACGCCGACGGCCGGGTGGTCGCCAGCGCCTCGCTGCCGATGGCCGTCGGCTATCCGCAGCCGGGCTGGGCCGAGCAGTCGGCGACGGGCATCTGGCAGAGCGTCGCCGCAGTCATCGCCGAGGTGGTCGCCAGGGTCGGACCCGACATGGACGCGCTGGCGATCTCCAACCAGCGCGAAACCATCGTCGTGTGGGACAGCCGCACCGGGGCCCCGGTCGCCCCGGCGATCCTGTGGCAGTGCCGGCGCTCGGCGCCCGCCTGCGCCGCGATCCGGGCCGCCGGGCATGGCCAGCTGATCGAGGCGCGCACCGGGCTCGGCGTCGATCCGCTGTTTCCGGCCGCCAAGCTCGCCTGGATCCTCGACAATGTCTCGGGCGCTCGCGAAGCCGCCGCGTCCGGCCGGCTGCGCGCCGGCACCATCGATGCCTGGCTATTGTGGAACCTCACCGGCGGCGAGCACGCCACCGACCATTCGAACGCCTCGCGCACCCAGCTGTTCAACACCGATGCCCTGGCATGGGACCCCGAACTCGGCCGCATCTTCAACGTGCCGCTCGAGCTGCTGCCCAAAGTCCGCCCCTCGGACAGCGCCTTCGGCCTGGTGGCGGGCGGCGTGTGCGCCCTCTCGGCCGGCACCCCGGTTCACGCCATGATCGGCGACTCGCATGCGGCCCTGTTTGGCCACGGCGTGCGCGAGCCGGGCACGGTCAAGGCGACCTACGGCACCGGCTCCTCGCTGATGACCCTGACCACCGGGCGCATCATGAGCCGCAGCGGACTGTCCTCCACGATCGCCTGGAGCACCAGCGCCGGCGTCGCCTACGCCCTCGAGGGCAACATCTCGGTCTCGGGCCAGGCCGTCGCATTCATGGGCAGCCTGCTCGGCATCGGCGATCCGGCAGCAGTCGCCGACCTCGCCGCCACCGTGCCCGACAGCAATGGCGTGACCTTCGTGCCCGCCCTGGTCGGGCTCGGCGCCCCTTACTGGGACCCGGACGCCCGCGGCATCGTTTCGGGCCTCGCGCTCGGCACCACCCCGGCACACCTCGCGCGTGCCGCCGTCGAGGCCATCGCCTTCCAGGTCGCCGACGTCTTCACCGCCATGCAGACCGATCTCGGTCAGCCGCTGGCGCGTCTCTCGGCCGATGGCGGCGCGGCGCGCAACGACATGCTGATGCAGTTCCAGGCCGACCTGATCGACCGCCCGGTGCTGCGCGGCGACCTGCCCGAAGTCAGCGCCGCCGGCGCCGCCATGCTGGCCGCGACCGGCCTCGGCCGCAACGCCCCCCGCGCCGGGAAGGTGCAGCGCGAGTTCATCCCCGGGATGTCCGGGGCGAACCGCACCGCGGCCCTGTCGGGCTGGCGCGCCGGCGTCGGCCGCGTGCTGCAGGCCGATCGCATCCACAACTGAACAACTGCCCGCGGGCGGAGAACGAACATGAGGGAGAGAACGAGATGAGCAAGCTGCGCTTCGGGGCCGGCATCTGGCACTTTGCAACCTATGTCGACCGCTACGCGACGGACGGCTACGGCGCACCGCGGAGCGTGATCGAGGCCATCGACCTCGCCGGCAGGGTGCGCGACCTCAGTGTCGTCGACATCAACTATCCGTTCTTCGGGGGCGAGTTCAGCAACGACCAGGT
>JAEYZJ010000264.1 GCA_023430705.1 Pseudomonadota bacterium
CCGTGTGCCAGGCCTCGGCCTCGCCGTCTGCGCCATAGCCCATGCCGTTCGTGGGCAGGATGTAGTCACCCTCCGCAGCCGCGGTGAGGCGGGCACCATACTCGAGGTTCCACTCGGAATTGCGCAGACCTGCGGAGAGCACGAACCTGTCCTGCGGCACCGTGGTCAACGGTTGCCCGGTCGTCAGGTTGGTGCCGACCGTATGCGTATAGGCGAGGTTGGCGAAGAAGGCCTCGGAGTTGTAGGCGGCCTCGATCTCGAACCCGGAAATCTCGGCCTCGTCGATGTTGCCGTAGTAGGTCGGCGCCGTCTCGCCATAGGCCGGGGCGGTGTTCGAGGCGATCATGTCGCGGATCCTGCTGTGGAAGGCCGTGAACTTGAGGCTGGAACTGTCGCCGGAGAGTACGAGTTCGTCGGCACTCAGGGAGAAGCCGGCCTCGAAGGACAGGGCCGCTTCCTTACGGAGATCGAGGCTCGCGGTCTTGCCTGAACTGCCCAGCGGGCTCCGGGGCGGGTTCGGCGGAGTGGAGCCCGCGACCGAGTAAAGCTCATCAATGGTCGGCAGGCGCTCGGTGTGGGCAATGGACCCGAACACGTTGATGTTGTCGTTCAGCGCGTAAAGCGCGGCCAACTTTGGCGAAAAGGCCGAACCTTCGATGACCGGGAAGGTGTCGTTGAAGGGCGTCACGGCATGCCAGTCGCCACGGATACCAGCGGTCAACGTGAGCTGGTTCCAGGTGAACTCATCCTGGACGAACAATCCGAGCTTTTCTTCGGTGCCCTGTGGATGGGTCGGTGGCTCGAAGTCGTAACCCGGGTAGTTGACCAGACGGTCCTGGGTGCTCACCTGCAGGCCCGCGGTAAGATAGTTCTCGAAGTCGTCGGTGATCCACTCGACGGTGTTGTCGGCCTTCAGCTGCAACGTGGTGTACTGGTAGTCCGAGTCGGCAAAAGTAATGCCGTTCGGATCGGTGGGCGCGAGGTTGGACAGCGGACCATCCCGGGTCTCGCGGTGGTTGCGCAACTGGTTGAGCGTGTCGGAGTAGCTCAGCGACACGTTGGCGTCGATCCAGGGATTGTCGCTGTCCGGGTTCTCCCAGGCGAGGACAAAAGTCTGGTCGATGACGTCGAGATCAACGAAGCCGAACACGTCTTCAACGTACTTGCCCGTCTGCGCCAAGCGGGTCTGGTCGGCCGTATTGTTCAGCCGTTGATACGAGGCTGTCAGGCTCTGTTCGTTGTTCTCGCCGAAGTGTGCCTTGGCCTTCACCAGACCTGACAGACCGTCGAAGGCACTTCCCTCGAGCGGTGTGTCGTCGGCCTTGAGGAAGTCGTCGGTGGTGCGCCAGCTACCTGCCGCGAGAACCTCGAAGGTGTCGTTGATCTGGTGGGCGAGCACGGCTGAGGTCATCAAGCTGTCGCCGTTGTCGGCATAGCTGCCCTTCACCTTCACCGCGCCGGTGTTGCCGTCCTTGATGTAGTCCGACGCATCCTTGGTGGTGAAGTTGATCACACCACCAATGGCGCCGGCACCGTAGAGCGTGGAGGAGGCGGGGCCGCGCAGAACTTCGACCTGCTTGTAGAGCTCGGGATCGCCGAAGAACGAACCCATCCGGTACTGCTCGAAGAACTTCGGCTGGCCGTCGACGTTGACGATGATGCGAGCCGCCTCGGGCGAACTCTCCGTCTTGCCGATGCCACGAATGTTGAACGCCTCGCCAAAGGAGCGATCGGAGCCGATGACAGTGATGCCCGGAACGTCCTGAAACAGCTCGCCGGTCGTGACCGCTTGCTGGGCTTCCAGTTCCGACTGCGTGACGACCGTCACGGCCTGCGGCGTGTCGATCGCGATCTTTTCCCTGCCGGCACCCACGACGATTCGCTCGAGCAGCGTCATGAAAGTGGTGTTCGTGTTTGCCGCTTCCTGCGCCTGCGCGACCTGAGCCGACGCGATTGCGGTCAGCGCCACCCCGGCGAGCAACGCACATGCATTCGCCCTGACCAGTCCCATTTGGAGTCTCCGATTTCTTGAGGGTCCGGCTGGCTGGCTTGCGCACTGGCTTGCTGAGCGAAGTTCGGCCAAAAAGATGACTTCAAAACTCCACTATTGATCTGCCTACAAATCCTGATACGGATAGTCAAGTTAGTTGCGGGGTTCGGAACAGGGGTTCGGTGGGCCGCGCATCACCACTACCCTGCAGGAGACAACCCGATCATGAAGACGCTTACACCCGAGGCCATCCGCGACCTTCGGAGTGCAAACGCGAAGATGCGTGAGCGCGATTTTGCCCGGATCCACAAGATCTCGGAGGCCGATCTGGTCGCGTCGCATGTTGGGCTGGGAAACACGCGTCTCCGCGTCGACCTGCCGCTCCTCCTCGAAGAGATGCCGTCCTGTGGTGAGGTCATGGCGCTGACCCGGAACGAGTCGGTCGTGCACGAGAAGATCGGTCCGTTCGTGAAGGGGAGCATCAACGGACATTCGGGCATTGTGCTGGGCGAGCAGATCGACCTCCGCATATTCCCCAGCCGGTGGAAGTACGGCTTTGCAGTCGAAAAGACCGGCGAAGAGGGCGAGATCCGCCGTTCGCTGCAGTTCTTCGACGGGGCCGGGGACGCCGTTTTCAAGATTCACGCCCGTCCTGCCACCAATCTCGGGGCGTGGCATGCACTCGTCACCAAGCTGACCGCGGACGAGCAGCCGCAGACCGTCGCGACGACCCCGTACCTGCCAGAGGAGTTGCAGGGGGCCCCGGCGAGCAGCGAAGACCTCAAGGCTTCGTGGGACAAGCTGACCGACACGCACCAGTTCTTCGGCATGCTGAAGCGGCTCAACCTGGGGCGCGTGCAGGCGCTCGAGATGATCGGTGAAAGCTATGCCTGGCCGGTTCCTCCGGAGGCGACCGCCGAGCTCATGCACGGCGCGGCAGCGCAACCGGACCTGCCGATCATGGTCTTTGCCGGCAATGCCGGTTGCATCCAGATCCACTCCGGGCCGATCCATAGCATTTCGCCCATGGGGCCTTGGCTGAATGTGCTGGACGAGACGTTCCACATGCACCTGCGCCTCGACCACATTGCCCAGGCCTGGGTGGTGCGCAAGCCGACGGACAAGGGACATGTCACTTCGCTGGAGTGCTACGACGCCAGCGGCGAGCTGATCGTGCAGTTCTTCGGCAAGCGCATCGAAGGGCAGGACGAGCGGCCCGCGTGGCGCGCCCTCGCCGAGGGCCTGCCGCGCCTCAACCAGTCCAATGCCGCCTGAGTAGACCGACCATGACGTCCCCATTCCGCAAGTGCCTGCTGGCCGTGGCCATCGTGGCCGTATCGTTCACACCCATCGTGGCGCAGGACGTTAAGCCCTTCGCCGACTCGTCGCGGCTGGTGTCGATCGGCGGCTCGCTGACCGAGATCATCTATGCGCTGGGGGAAGAGGGGCGTCTGGTGGCCCGTGACCAGACGGCGACCTATCCGCCTGAGGCGGTAAAGCTGCCGGACATCGGATATGCCCGCCAGCTGTCCCCTGAGGGGGTGCTGTCGGTCAACCCGACGGCAATCCTCATGCTCGAAGGCAGCGGGCCGCAGGAGACCATCGACGTTCTCACAAAGGGCTCGATCGAGATCGTCACCGTGCCGGAGAGCTATTCGCACCAGGGCATCCTCGACAAGGTGCGCGTGGTCGGCCAGGCGCTCGGTGTCGAGCAGAAAACCGCGGAGCTGGTCGCGAAGCTCGATAGCGATCTGAAGGCTGCCGAAGCGATCACCAGCGGCGTCGCCCAGAAGAAGCGCGTGCTGTTTGTCCTGACACTGCAAGACGGCAAGGTCATGGCTTCGGGCACCGGTACTGCTGCCGATGGCATCATCGCGCTGGCCGGCGGGGTCAATGCCGTAACCGAGTATGCCGGCTACAAGGCGCTGACGGACGAAGCGATCGTCACCGCCCAGCCCGATGCCATCCTGATGATGATCCGCGAAGGCGCGGAGCTCGTCACCGACGAGGCGCTGCTTGCACAGCCGGGCATCGCAATGACCCCGGCCGCCGCCAACAAGGCCATTATAAGGGTGGACGGTTCGTACCTGCTGGGCTTCGGTCCGCGTACGGCGTCGGCCGCGGCGGAGGTCGCCGCGGCACTCTATGGCGACGCCGTGGCGGCCCGGTAATGACGGACGCCACTCTCGCGCTGGCGGAAGTCGCTGCATCGAGCCGCGGTGGCGACAGGCGTGCACTCGCGCGGGTGACAATGGTCGCACTGGCGTTCCTCCTTGCAATCGCGGCCCTCGCGAGCCTCACCATCGGTGCCTCCGGGGCCAGCGGTCTGTCGGTGGTGGGCAGCTGGTTCGGGCTGGTCGATGCGTCCGATCCCGCCGTGATGCGCGACAAGCTCATCATCTATGACATTCGCCTGCC
>JAEYZJ010000189.1 GCA_023430705.1 Pseudomonadota bacterium
GAAACGCCGAGGCGCGCTGCGGCCTCGGCGGCAGTCAGGACGTGTGCGGCAGGGCTCACGAATCACCTCGCTGGTTCGGGACCGCCCCTTGATCGGGGCAGCCCCGGGGGCCGGGTCAACGGTGAAAAACGTACCCCGCCCGCCCCGTCAGTAGCGCTGCGGCGCCGCCGGCCTGTTGCCGACGATCTTTTCGATCTCGGCCAGCACCTCGGGAGTGATCTTGTCCTTGTGCTTGAGCGCTTCGAGGTTGTCCTTGAGCTGGCTCAGCTTGGAGGCGCCGAGGATCACCGTCGACACGTTCGGGTTGGCGTTGCACCAGAGCAGCGCCAGGTGATGGATCGGCAGGCCGACATCGCCCGCGAGCCTGGCGAGCTTTTTCACCTTGGCCAGTTCGTCCCGGCCCTTGTCGCTGTCGAGCCGGGCCTTCAGCCACTCGTAGCCGGGCAGGTTCATGCGGCTGTCGGCCGGCACGCCGTCATTGTACTTGCCGGTGAGGATGCCCGAGGCGAGCGGCGACCAGATCGTGGTGCCGAGCCCGAACAGGCTGTAGAGCGGCAGGAACTCGGCCTCCACCTTCTCGCGGCGGAACAGGTTGTATTCCGGCTGCTCCATCGTCGGCGGCGTCAGGTGTTCCTGGCGGGCGACGGCATAGGCCTCGGTCAGCTGCTGCGCCGTCCACTCCGACGTGCCCCAGTAGAGCACCTTGCCCTGCTGGACGAGGTTGTGCATGGCGCGCACCGTTTCCTCGATCGGCGTGTCGATGTCGGGGCGGTGGCAGAAGTAGAGGTCGAGATAGTCCACCTGCAGCCGCTTCAGCGCCGCGTGGCAGGCGTCGGTCACGTGCTTGGCCGACAGGCCCTTCTGCGTCGGCTTGTCGCCGCCCCAGAACACCTTGGAGGAGACGGCATAGCTGTCGCGGCTCCAGTTCAGCGCCTTCAGCGCCTCGCCCATCACGATTTCGGCATTGCCGCGCTCGTAGCCCTCGGCATTGTCGAAGAAGTTGACCCCGTTGTCGTAGGCATGGCCCATCAGCGACTGCGCGGCGTCCTCGCCGACCTGCTTGCCGAAGGTCACCCATGCGCCGAACGAGAATTCGCTGACCTTGAGGCCAGCCTTGCCGAGGCGGCGGTATTCCATGATCGATGTCCGTGGTTGGATCGCGGGAGGGCGGCACTCTATCGGCGCCTGCCGCTGCGGACAACGCTGTCGCCCCACCGTCACTGAAGCGTTGACTTAAGCGATTCCGCCAATTAGTGAAGCGGATGCCTAAGTGATTAGGCGCCGGCCGGCCGCTGCCCGGCCGGGTGAGCCGGTGGCGGCGTCATGCGCTGGGTCCGCAGCCGCCGCCGGTTCCCATCTGCCGCGGTTGTCACCTGCGCCCCGCTCCGCCAGACTGTCGCCGGCACGGGGAGGACAGGGCATGCGCTTCATCATCTATGGCCTCGGCGCGGTCGGCGGCACGCTCGCGGCGGCGCTGGTGCGCTCGGGACAGTCGGTCGCCGGCATCGCCCGCGGCGCGATGCTCGAGGCGCTGCGGGCCGACGGTCTCCTCTTTCGCACCCCGGCGGGCGCCGAGCGGCTGCACTTTCCCGTCCACGCCGGCCCGCACGAGATCGCCTTTGCCGATGGCGACGTCGCCATCCTCACCATGAAGTCGCAGGACACGGCCGACGCCCTGCTGGCGCTGCGCGACGCGGGTTTCGGCGACCGGCCGGTGCTCTGCGCCCAGAACGGCGTCAACAACGAGCGCCTCGCGCTCCGCCACTTCGCCCGGGTCTATGCCGTGACGGTGATGACCCCCGCCGACTACACCGTCCCGGGCGAGGTGGCCTGCTTCGGCACGCCCAGGCACGCCCTTCTCGACATCGGCCGCTATCCCTCGGGCGCCGACGCGACGCTCGCCGAAATCGCCGCCGCGCTCACCGCCGCCAACCTTGCCGTCACCACCATGGACGACGTCATGCAGTCCAAGTACGGCAAGCTCGTCGAGAACCTCGGCAACGTCGTCGAGGCCGCCGCGGGACGGGAGCGGGCCAGCCTCGACCGCCTGGGCAGCGCCCTCCCGGGCGAGAGTGACGCCGATGTGATCGCGCGCATCATGGTCGTGGTCCGCGCCGAAGCCGAGCTGGTCTATCGCGCCGCCGGCATCCGGCGCCTCGATGTCGGCTGGGCCTCCGAACGCCGCCGCGGCGTCATGGAGATGGGCGCGGTCGAGGGCTACACCCGCGTCGGCGGCTCCTCGACCCAGAGCCTCAGCCGCGGCGCGGGCCGCATCGAGACCGACTACCTCAACGGCGAGATCGTGCTGCTCGGCCGCCTGCACGGCGTCCCGGCGCCGGTCAACGCGGCGCTCTGCGAGGTCGGGCGCGAACTTGCCGCGGCGTCAGCCGGCCCCGGCTCGATCGCCCCCGCCGAACTCGCCCGCCGTCTCGGCCTCTACTGACCTTGCCTTGTCGTTGCATCGGCGCTATATGAGCGCCAACAACATCTCTGGCTGTAAAGCGGAGTGGGTGCCTGACCGGCCCCCGCTCTTTTTGTTTTCCGGGGCGAGTATCCGCCAAATCTAGGACCGGCCGATTGGCTTTCGATCTCAACGAAAAACGCTACATCAAGGAAACCGGCCTCGAAGCGCGGATCGCGCGCATCGTCGAGCCGGTGGCGAACGACCTGGGCTACAGCCTCGTGCGTGTGAAGCTGACGCAGGAGAACGGGCTGACGCTGCAGATCATGGCCGAGGATGCCGACGGGCGCTTCACCATCACCGACTGCGAGCGCCTCAGCAAGGACCTCTCGCCGGTGCTCGATGTCGAGGATCCGATCGATCGCGAGTACCACCTCGAGGTCTCGTCCCCCGGCATCGACCGTCCGCTGGTGCGCGCCCGCGACTTCGCCACCTATATCGGCCACGAGGCCAAGGTCGAGCTCTCCGACCTGCTCGATGGCCGCAAGCGCTTCCGCGGCATCATCAAGGCCGTCGACGACGACACCGTGACCATCACGCTGCCCGACGCGCCGAAGGATACCGACCCCGACCACAGGCTGCCGCTGCTGCTGCTCGCCGAGGCCAAGCTCGTGATGACCGACGCGCTCATGAACATGGCCCGCGCCGACCAGGAAGAATTCCCCATCGACGACGATGAGGACATCGAGACCGTCGAGCTGCCGTCCGACGACACCGCGGCCGATGCGGCCGACGATGTGGCCGGCCGCTCACATCAAGACCCTGCGGACTCTGAACAGGAGAGACACTAAATGGCCGTTAGCGCGAACCGGCTGGAACTGCTCCAGATCGCCGATGCTGTTGCCCGCGAGAAGTCTATCGACCGCATGATCGTGATCGAGGCCATGCAGGACGCCATCGAGAAGGCGGCCAAGGCCCGTTACGGCGCCGAGACCAACATCAAGGTCGACATCAATCCGCGCTCGGGCGAAACCCGCATGTGGCGCCTGCTCGAGGTGGTCGACACCGTCGAGGAGCCCTCCCGCCAGATCGAGCTCAAGTATGCCCGGCTCAAGGCGCCCGAAGCCAAGCAGGGCGATTTCCTCACCGAGCCGCTGCCGCCCATCGACTTCGGCCGCATCGCGGCGCAGTCGGCCAAGCAGGTGATCGTGCAGAAGGTGCGCGATGCCGAGCGCGACCGCATGTACGAGGAGTACATCAACCGCGTCGGCGAGATCGTCAACGGCACCGTCAAGCGCGTCGAATACGGCAACGTCATCGTCGACCTGGGCCGTGGCGAAGCCATCATCCGCCGCGACGAGCTGATCCCGCGCGAGATCTATCGCTACGGCGACCGCGTGCGCGCCTACATCTACGACGTCCGCCGCGAGCAGCGCGGGCCGCAGATCTTCCTGTCGCGCACCCATCCGCAGTTCATGGCCAAGCTCTTCCAGCAGGAAGTGCCGGAAATCTACGACGGCATCATCACCATCCGCTCGATCGCCCGCGATCCGGGCAGCCGCGCCAAGATCGCCGTGACCTCGTCCGATTCCTCCATCGATCCGGTCGGCGCCTGCGTCGGCATGCGCGGCAGCCGCGTGCAGGCGGTGGTGGCCGAGCTGCAGGGCGAAAAGATCGACATCATCCCCTGGACCGAGAACATCGCCGACCTCGTCGTGTCCGCGCTGCAGCCGGCCGATGTCGCCAAGGTCGTGCTCGACGAGCAGGCCGAGCGCATCGAGGTGGTGGTGCCCGACGAGCAGCTGAGCCTCGCCATCGGCCGCCGCGGCCAGAACGTGCGCCTCGCCTCCCAGCTCATCGGCTGGGACATCGACATCCTCACCGAGCAGGAAGAATCCGAGCGCCGGAACAAGGAGTTCACCGAGCGGTCTGCGCTTTTCATGCAGGCCCTTGATGTTGACGAGATGGTTGCCCAACTATTGGCCTCCGAAGGCTTCTCCTCGGTCGAGGAACTCGCCTATATCGATGTCTCCGAGATCGCTTCGATCCAGGGCTTCGACGAAGAGACGGCAGGCGAAATCCAGCAGCGTGCCGTGGACTACCTGGCGGCGATCGAGAAGGCCAATGACGACGAGCGCGTCGCGCTTGGCGTCGGCGACGAGCTTTATGACATTCCGGGCCTCAACGCCGCCATGCTGGTGGCGCTGGGCAAGGAGGACATCAAGACCGTCGAGGACTTTGCTGGCTGTGCCGCGGACGATCTCGTCGGCTGGACCGAACGCAAGGACGGCGAGACCAAGCGCTTCGAGGGCACCTTCAAGGACTTCCCCGTTTCGCGCGAGGAAGCCGAGGAGATGATCCTGCAGGCCCGTCTCAAGGCCGGCTGGATCACCGAAGCCGATCTCGCCACGGCCGAAGAGGAAATCGAGGAAGGGGCGCCCGCGTAATCGGGTGTGTCTGGCCTCATGCCGGGACGTGAAGAAACCGGGCGGATGTGTGCCCTCACCCGAGAGGTGAAGCCCGCCGCCGACCTGATCCGGTTCGTCGTCTCACCCGACGGCGAACTGGTTCCCGATACGGACGCCAAGGCCGAAGGCCGCGGCGTCTGGATCAGCCTCGGGGCCCAGGCCGTTGCCGAGGCGGTCAGGAAGAAGGCCTTCGCCCGCAGCCTCAAGGCTGAGGTGAAGGTGCCCGACGACCTCAGCGGGCTGACGCGCCGGCGCCTCGAGGAGCGGTTTCTTTCCGCCCTCAGCCTCGCGCGCAAGGCCGGTCAGCTGGTCACGGGCGCCAGCAAGGTGAAGTCGGCGATCGAAGCCGGCGAAGTGATTGGTCTTCTGACCGCGACGGACGCGGCCGAAGACGGCAGGAACAAGCTCATGGGTTCGCTCAAGGGCTATACGAAAGCGGCGGAAGAAGCGGGTCTGAACCCCCCGGAAACCCCGCACTTCGAATTACTCGATTCCGGTCAATTGGGTTTGGCACTCGGGATCGAAAATGTGATACATGCTGCGCTCATCAAAGGGGGCGCAGCCCAGGCGGCGGTGCAACGGGGCGCAAGACTGGCCCGTTACAACGCCAACTAAATGGGTTATCGAGCGGCGCGGCACGGCGCTAAGCCGCCCTCTGGGCCCGACAAATCGGACGTGTTCGGAAAGTGCGGTGACGCACTTTCGCGGGAACGTTTCGTGAAGGAAGACGCGAGTTACATGGCTGATAACGACGACAAGCAAGACTCTGGCACCGGCAAGAAGACGCTGTCCCTGAAGGGCGCTCCCAACTTGGGGAACCGCCCTAACGTGGCACGCTCGTCGCGTACCGTGGTCGTCGAGAAGCGGACCCGCTTCGTACCCGGGGGTGCGCCGGGCGCACATGCCCCGCACGGCTCGACCGGTACGAACCGCCCGCAGCAGGGCGGCCCCGGCCAGTCCTCCGGCCGGCCCCAGGGCGCACCGCAGGGCGGGCGTCCCGCCTATGACAATCGTACCGGCCAGCGCCAGCCGCCGCGTTCCGGCGGCGCCCCGCGCCCCGGCGGCGGCCTGAGTGCCACCGAGGCCGATGCCCGGGTCCGCGCCCTGCGCGAGGCTGCCGGCCGCCAGGTCGAGGAAGAGGCCAGGGCCCGCGCCGAGGAAGCGCGCCGCACCGAGGAAGATGCCCGCCGCCGCGCCCTGCGCGAGGAGGCCCAGCGCGCCGAGGAAGCCAAGGTCCGCGCCGCCGAGGCCGAGAAGGCCCTCGAGGAAGTGTCCGAGGTGTCGACCGTTTCGCGCGAGCCGCGTGTCTCGCCGGCCCGTCGTGCCGCCGAGGCGGCCCCGCAGCGCCGTCCGGCCCCCGCCGCGCCCGGCGCCAACGTTCCCCCCGCGCCTCCCTCCGAGGCCGACGGCCGCAAGACCCGTACCGCTCCGGCGACCCGTCCGCTGGTCAGCGCCAACGAGCTCGAGAATGCCCGCCGCGGCGGTGCAGCCCGGGCCCCGGCGACGCCCGAGCGGCCGACCCGTCGGGCCGGCGAGGAAGCATTTGCCCGCAGCCGCCTGACCGTCACCAATGCCGGCACCGAGTCCGATCGCGATCGCGGTCCCTCGCTTGCGGCCATGCGTCGCCGCCGCGACAAGAAGATGGGCCGCAACCAGCAGGCTGCGCCCAAGCTCAGCCGTGAAGTGACGATCCCCGAGGCGATCACCGTCCAGGAACTCGCCAACCGCATGGCCGAGCGGGCCGTCGATGTCATCAAGATCCTGATGGCCCAGGGCCAGATGGTGAAGATCACCGACATCCTCGATGCCGATACGGCCGAGCTGATCGCCACCGAACTCGGCCACACCGTCAAGCGCGTGTCCGATGCCGACGTGGAAGAGGGCCTCTACGACATCCCGGCCGACGACAAGGCCGAGGACCTGACCGATCGTGCCCCGGTCGTGACCATCATGGGCCACGTCGACCACGGCAAGACCTCGCTGCTCGATGCCATCCGCCAGACCAACGTGGTCTCGGGCGAAGCCGGCGGCATCACGCAGCATATCGGCGCCTACCAGGTCGAGCGGAACGGCCAGAAGATCACCTTCCTCGACACCCCGGGCCACGAGGCGTTCACCGCCATGCGTGCCCGCGGCGCCCAGGCCACCGATATCGCGGTGCTGGTGGTTGCGGCCGACGACGGCGTCATGCCGCAGACGATCGAATCCATCAAGCACGCCAAGGCGGCCGGGGTTCCGATCATCGTCGCCATCAACAAGATGGACAAGCCGTCGGCCAACCCGACCCGCGTTCGCACCGAGCTGCTCCAGCACGAGGTGTTCGTCGAATCGATGGGCGGCGACACGCTCGACGTCGAAGTGTCGGCCGTCACCGGTGCCGGCCTCGAGCGGCTGCTCGAAACCATCCTGCTGCAGGCCGAAGTGCTCGAGCTCAAGGTGGCCCGCGACGGGCGCGCCGAAGGTCTCGTCATCGAGGCCAAGCTCGACAAGGGCCGCGGCGCCGTTGCCACCGTGCTGGTGCAGCGCGGCACCCTGCATGTCGGTGACATCCTCGTTGCCGGCACCGAGTTCGCCCGCGTCCGCGCGCTGATCTCGGACCAGGGCGAGCAGGTCAAGGAAGCCGGACCGTCGACTCCGGTCGAGGTGCTCGGCTTCACCGGCGTGCCGTCGGCCGGCGACCGCTTCAGCGTGGTCGAGACCGAGGCGCGGGCCCGCGAGGTCACCGAGTACCGCCAGCGCGCCATCCGCGAGAAGACCGCGGGCGGTGGCGCCACCAGCCTCGAGCAGATGATGAATCAGCTCAAGGCCTCGGGCATCGCCAAGTTCCCGCTGATCATCAAGGGCGACGTGCAGGGCTCGGTCGAGGCGATCAACGCTTCGCTGAACAAGCTCTCGACCGAGGAAGTCTCGGCCCAGATCCTGTTCTCGGGCGTCGGCGGCATCACCGAATCCGATGTCACGCTGGCCACGGCCTCGAACGCCATCATCATCGGCTTCAACGTCCGCGCCAACAAGCAGGCCAACGACCTCGCCACCCGCGACGGCATCGAGATCCGCTACTACAACATCATCTACGACCTCGTGGATGACGTGAAGGCGGCCATGTCGGGCCTGCTCAAGCCGGAACGCCGCGAGACCTTCATCGGCTACGCCGAGATCCTCGAGGTCTTCAACATCACCAAGGTCGGCAAGGTCGCCGGCTGCCGTGTCACCGAAGGCATCGTCGAGCGTGGTGCGGGCGTGCGCCTCCTGCGCGACAACGTCGTGGTCCACGAAGGCAAGCTCAAGACGCTCAAGCGCTTCAAGGACGAGGTCAAGGAAGTGCCGATGGGCCAGGAATGCGGCATGGCCTTCGAGAACTACGAAGACATCCGCGCCGGCGACGTCATCGAATGCTTCCGCGTCGAGCAGGTCACGCGCACGCTGTAAGGCGGATCGCGATCGCAGATTTGCCGAGGGGCGCGGTCCAAACCGCGCCCCTCGCCCGTTTCCGCCCCGGATGTGGCCCGATCCAGCCCCAACCACCGGCCGGCACCCATCGCACCCCACGCTTCGCCCTCCCCATGAGCCCTCATCACCGGGCGTGTCCCGGTGATCCAGCCACGCGCAGTCCTGCGCGTGAAAGGGCTCTTTCGCTCCGCCGACGCGGAGCGACTGGATTGCCGGAACAAGCCCGGCAATGAGGGGGATCGAGCGCGCGCGGGCTTGTTGAAGCAGTGAGGGCCTTCGCCTCCGGCTCGCCCCTCGAGGGAGGTGCCGCACCGAGCCTGCGGCACGATCCAGCCCCAGCCACCGGCGGGCACCCTCCCCTTGACGGGGAGGGTTGGGGAGGGGTGTGCCGAGTGCACGATCCCGCGGGAGGCCGCCGACCCATGCCCACGACAGCGCAGCGGAAATCGCCGCCCGCCCGCCGGGCTTGCAGGCCGATC